>JAPKYU010000405.1 GCA_026394175.1 Acidobacteriota bacterium
TCGATCCACCCCGCCGTCCGCAGGCGCTGCTCCTCGTACTCCCGCATTCTCTTCAGGTCCTGCTGCGGGGAGGTCTGCAGTTGGGGCGCGGGCGGCACCTGCGACGGGTCGGGCATGGGAGCCGTGGCGGTCCCGACATGCGGCCAGTTCTTCGAGAGATAGTAGTAATAGACCGCGGAAACGGCGCCCACTACCACGACCATGACCACCAGCGACAAGGCCAACAGCGTGACCGCCTTCACATTGGCGTCGGTCTCCTCATGGCCATGCGCCGGCGCGTGCTCTTCTCTCTCTACCTGCGGGTCGGACATGGCTTACGTCTCTTCGGCCGGCTCCCACACGCCGGCCAGCTTCGGATGCCGAAGGGGCAGCAGCGCCCTCTTCTTTAGTTGAGATACAAAAAGAGAAATCCAGATTCCGCCAATCCCGATGGGCGCCGCGACATCCATCCAGTGAATGTGGAAGCGGTCCGGGGGGAACGAGGGTTCCACCAGCCAGACCATCTCCGCCCAGTGGGCCACCAGCAGCAGGCCGGCCACGCCGACGATCCTGGGCGCCTTCTTCTTAATATCGCGCATCAGCAGCAGGAAAAACGGCACCACGAAGTGAAAGATCAGCAACGCCAGCGCCCAGATTCTCCAGCCGCCCGACAGCCGCGTCACGTACCACGAAATCTCGTCCGGAAGATTCCCCGCCCAGATAATCAAAAACTGGGCAAAAGCGATGTAGGTCCAGAGCATGACGAAGGCCAGCAGCAGGTTGCCCAGATCGTGAAAGTGCTGCTCGGTGACGAAGCCGGCCAGCGGCTTGCGCCCCGACGCCAGTGACAACATGATGATCACGAACGAGAACGTGGCCACTCCCTGCCCGCAAATCACCATCAGCCCGAAGGCGGTGGAGAACCATACCGGCTCCAGCGACATGATCAAATCGACGGCCGCGAACGAAATGGTGACGGCGTAAATGATGAGGCCGGGGGCGGCCAGCCTCTCGGCCCTGTCGATCCATGACCCGTCGCCGCTCCCATCATGCTGCCGCGACCAGCGGTTGTACAGCATCGCCAGCGCCACCCACAGGCCGAAGTACAAGACCATCCGGGCCAGGAAGAAGGGAATATTGAGGTAGATGTTCTTGTGCTGGAGGATGGTGTTGGCGGCTACGTCCTCCGGGCGCGCCCAGATGTAAAGCACGCGCAGGCCGAACAGGATGGGGACCAACAGGAGCGCCAGCAGGGGAAGCGTCCTGCTTCCCGCTTCCAGGATGCGCTGGATCACGAAGCCCCAGGAGCCGCCCACCAGGTGGTACAGCATCAGCAGCGCCAGGCAGCCGACGGCAATGGCCAGCCAGAACAGGAAGCCGGCCAGGTAGGAGCGGAGGAACTGCTGGTGATTGGAGACGGCGGCGATGGCGCAGGCCGCCAGGCCCGCAATCCCCACCAGCAACGCCCGCGATTGGAGCCGGTCGAGATCCACCGGGATGACTTGCGTTTCGTCGTTCATCTTCCTAAAAAATCCGAGGGTCCAAAGGCTAATGACCTTGGACCTTGGACCTCGGACCTTGGACTTCCGCCAGTTCGGCCGCCGTGGCGTGCTGGCTGAGCTGCAGCGCGCGGATATAAGCGATGATAGCCCAGCGGTCGGACGGTTTGACCCGGTAGGCGTAGCTGGGCATCACGCCCTTCCCGCTGGTCATGGCGTCAAAGAACCGCCCCGCCGGCGCGTTGCGGAACTCGTCGGCATGGAAATTGGCGGCCGGGCGCAGCCCGCGCTGCACAATCATGCCCTCGCCACTTCCCAGCCTCCCGTGGCAGGGCGTGCAATAAATGGTGAAGCGCTCCTCTCCCCGCTTCAGCACGTCCTTGGTGACGGGGAAGGGGAAATAATCGATCCACTGGCCCTTGGCTTTGCCGGTATAGAAGACCTCGTCGGTCCGCAGTTGGCCGCGAGCCACCGTGCCCGGAACCGGCGGCCGCTCCGAGCGCAGATCGCTATAGAACGAGTTTTCGCGGTAGGGCACGAACTTCGGCTGGTCGTGCATGTCCTGCCGGCATCCAGCCAGCACAGCGAGCGCCAGAACAACCGTGCAAGTGCGGAGTGCGGAATGCGGAATGAGACGACTACTCCGCACTCCGCACTCCGCACTCCGCACTCCGCATTGGCTCCTACTGTTCAACGTCGGTCACCTCTCGCGGATTCAGGCTGAGCAGGAACCGCCGCACCTGGTCGCGCTCGAATTTCGGGTCGGTCGCCTCGATGCACAGGAAAAACTTGTTGCGCGTCACGCCGGCGAAGCTCGGCGCGTTAAACAGCGGATGATGCGGCCGGGGCAGGCCGTTGAGCGCCAGCATGCCCAGGGCGGCGGCCAACGCCGCGCACAGAATGGTCATCTCGAAGGTCACCGGGATGAACGCCGGCCAACTATTCAGCGGGCGCCCTCCGATGTTGAGCGGGTAGTCAATCACCGAGATCCAGTACTGCATCAGGAAGCCGCCGAAACATCCCGCCAGGCCGCCGATCAACACCACCAGCGGCAGCCGGGTCTTCGGGAACCCGATCACCGCGGACATGCCCTGAATCGGCATAGGAGAATAGGCATCCATATGCCGGTAGCCATGCTGGTAGGCGCGGCGCCCGGCCTCCAGCAGCTCATGCTCCCCGTCGAATTCGGCCAGCACTCCGTATAACAGTGGGTCTTTCTCCATAGCTCTAACGCGCAATCCGCAATTTACCGCTTGCCTCCTTCCGCCTTGGCCACCAGTTCCCGCATCTCGAAAATGGCAATCATGGGCAGCAGCCGCAGGAACAGGAAGAAGCAAACGAAGAAAAATCCGATGGTCCCGATAAGAGTCGCATAGTCCCAGATGGTGGCGCTGTATGGCCGCCAGGCCGAGGGCACGAAGTCCCGGCTGAGGCTGGTGACGACGATGACGTAACGTTCCATCCACATTCCCAGGTTGATGATGAATGAAATCACGAACAGGAAGGGGACGTTCCGGCGCAGACGCTTGAACCAGAGAAACTGCACCGAGACGACGTTGCACAGAATCAGCAGCCAGTACTGCAGCCGGTAGCCGCCCGTGGCCCGCCACGACGTCATGTACCACTCGAACTTGTCGCCGCTGTACCAGGCCATGAAAGCTTCCATCGCATAGCCGTAGGTGACGATCAGGCCGGTGGCCAGCAGGATCTTGGCGGAGTTTTCCAGGTGCTTGTGGGTGATGAAATCTTCCAGGCCGTAGAACGCCCGGATGGGGATGGCCAGGGTCAGCACCATGGCGAACCCGGAGTAGATCGCGCCGGCCACGAAATAGGGCGGGAAGATCGTGGTATGCCAGCCGGCCGGGAGCCCGATGGTGAAGTCGAAACTCACCACCGTGTGCACGGAAACCACCAGCGGGGTGGCCAGGCCGGCCAGCAGCAGGTAGGCCGTTTCGTAGCGGTGCCAGTGGCGCGACGAGCCGCGCCAGCCCAACGCCATAATCCCGTAAATGACTTTGGCGGTCTTGCTCTGGGCCTTGTCCCGCAGCGTGGCTACGTCGGGCATCAGGCCGACATACCAAAAGATCAAGGAAACCGTGCCGTAGGTGGAGACCGCGAACACGTCCCACACCAGTGGGCTGCGGAACTGCGGCCACACCTGCATGCTGTTGGGGTAGGGAAGGAGCCAATAGAACAGCCAGGGGCGGCCCATGTGCAGCAGCGGGAACATGCCCGCGCAGGCCACCGCAAACAGCGTCATGGCCTCGGCAAAGCGGTTGATCGAGGTGCGCCACTGCTGCCGCAGCAGCAGCAGGATGGCCGAGATCAGCGTGCCGGCGTGGCCGATTCCGATCCACCAGACGAAGTTGACGATGTCAAAGCCCCACCCTACCGGGATCTTCACGCCATAGATGCCCACGCCCATGCCCATGAGGTAGGTGATCGCGGTCAGCAACACCATCACCAGTAGCAGAGCGAAGCCCAGCCCCACCAGCCAGTACAGCGGCGTGCGCCGCGTCAGCACGATGGAGCTGATCTTGTCGGTGACGGTGGCGAAGGTGTGGCCGGGAGCCAGCACCTCAACCGACACCGGCTCCGGTGGACGGCCGCGGCGCTCCTGGTTGTCGTTCCTACTCACGCTCGATCTCCGGGTTGGGGTTCGTGATCCTGCCCAGGTAGGTGGTGCGCGGCCGGGTGTTAAGCTCGGCCAGCATGCCGTAGTTGCGCGATTGGGACCTCAGTTTTGCCACCCGGCTTTTCGGGTCGTTGATGTCGCCGAAAATGATGGCCTCGGTGGGGCAGGCTTGCTGGCAGGCCGTCCGGATCTCGCCGTCGCGCACTTTCCGGTCCTGTTTTTCCGCCTCGATCTTGGCCGCCTGGATGCGCTGGATGCAGTACGTGCATTTCTCCATGACGCCGCGGCTGCGCACCGTGACGTCGGGGTTCTTCTGCATGGCCGGGGTCGGCGTGTACCAATCCGCGTACCGGAAGAAATTAAACCGCCGCACCTTATAGGGGCAGTTGTTCGAGCAGTAGCGGGTGCCCACGCAGCGGTTGTACACCATCTGGTTCAGGCCCTCCTTGTCGTGCAGCGTGGCGCCGACCGGGCAAACGGTTTCGCAGGGCGCGTTCTCGCACTGCATGCAGGGCACCGGCTGGAAGAACACCTTCGGATTGCCCAGGTTGCCCTCATAGTAGGCGTCGAGGCGCAGCCAGGGCAAGGAGCGGCCGCGCTGCGTCTCCGCCTGCCCCACCACCGGGATGTTGTTCTCGGCGTAGCAGGCGGCCACGCAGGCGTTACACCCGATGCAGCGGTTCAGGTCGATGGCCATGCCCCAGGCGTAGCCTTCGTACGGGTAGCCCGGGTACAGCGAATGCTCAGGCGGTTTCTGCTCCCGCGTTTCGCGCACGAAATCGGGGTTCCTCCGGAACTTCGCCAGCGTGGCATGCCGCACCAGCTCGCGCTCATGCTGGTCCTGTTCGAGCTGGATGCGCGCCAGTTGGTGCTGGAAGAGCCGCTTCCTGATCTCCAGTCCGGGCGCGGACCACTGGCGGTCGGCAAAGCGGATGGCGTAGGGGTTGTAGCCGTGATTCATGCCCACCCGGCCGGGGTGGCTGCGCCCGTATCCCAGCGTGACGGTGACGGCGTCGTCGGCGTGCCCCGGCATGATCCAGACCGCGGCCATAACCGAGCTGCCGCCCAAATGAAGCTCAACCACTTGTTCACCGTTCAAGCCCAACCGCTTGGCCGTGTTCCAACTGACGTAGGCGGCGTTGTCCCAGGTGATTCGGCTCAGCGGCTTCCCGATCTCCTGCAGCCAGCCGTTGTTGCAGAAGCGGCCGTCCCAGATGGTGGGATCGGGCCGGAAGCAGACCTCCAGGCCATCGGATTGCGGATTGCGGATTGAAGCTTGCGGATTTCGAACGGCAGTGCCTGAAATTTGCAATCCGCAATCCGCAATCGGGGATTCCACAGGCTTCCCGGCCGTCCCGGCAATCACGCCGTCGTGCACCGAGGTCTGCCAGAACTTCTCGAAATTGGGAGAAAGGCTGCGGCCTTTCCAGTAGGCGCGCAGCACGTCGTAGGTGTTCTCATCGGCGTTGCCGAGCAGCGCCGAAATCAACTGGCATGCCGACTTGCTGTCGAATAGCGGCGCGATCAGCGGCTGGATGATGGAGGCCGTGCCGTCGTAGGCGCGCACGTCGCCCCAGGCCTCCAGGAAGTGCGATTCGGGAATATGCCAGTCGCTTGCCGCGCCGGTCTCGTCCTGGTACAGCCCCAGGTGGACCCGGAGCTTCACGTTGCGCATGGCGCCGGCGAAATCGAAGTCGTGCGGCGCCATCAGCGCCGGATTGGCGCCCAGAACCAGCAGGAGCTGCACGCGGCCGGCGTTCATGTCGGCGACCAGCTCGCGCAGCGACTCGGTTTCCATCACCGGGCTGGCTTCGGCCGGTTCGGTGTACAGGACCGTGTTCCCGACATTGCCGAGCTGCGCGTTGAGGGCATGGGTCAGGGCATGGACGGCCGGCGGCTGCGGGTCGCCGGCCAGCACCAGGCAGTGGCCGCGGCTGCGCTGCAGGTCGCGGGCCAGCGCGCCGATCCAATTTCGGATTTCGGACTGCGGCTGTTTGAAATCCGC
>JAPKYU010000664.1 GCA_026394175.1 Acidobacteriota bacterium
AGCTGCAGTGCTCGCTCCACATGACGCAGAAGATGCCCAGCTCCGTGATATTCGGTTCGCGGCCCAGCGCGCGCACGATTTGGCCGTATTCTTCGGGCGTGATCTGGTGCTGGGCAACCAGTTCCGGTGTGATTGTGCTCATTTCGAATGCGGAGTGCGGAGTGCGGAATGCGGAACAGCGGCCTGACTCCGCACTCCGCATTCCGCATTCCGCATTTGTTCGAACCAGTCAAGTAGCGAACGAAAGATGTACAGGCCGTCGGTCGATCCCAGCCGCGCGTCGCTGGCGCGCTCCGGGTGCGGCATCATGCCTATCACGTTGCCTTCTTCGTTGGCGATCCCCGCGATGCTGTCGATCGAGCCGTTGGGGTTGGTTTCCGGCGTCACTTCTCCCCCAAGCGCGCAGTAGCGGAAAACGATCCTGCCCTGGCGCTGGAGTTCGGCCAGTGTGCGCTCGTCGGCGAAGTAGTTGCCCTCGGCGTGCGCGATAGGAATCGTCAGGACCTGCCCCACCCGGGTTGACCGTGTGAACGGCAGCGAGGCGTTCTCGACCCGCAAATGCACCGGGCGGCAGATGAAGCGCAGGTTGCTGTTGCACAGCATGGCGCCCGGCAGCAGGCCGGTTTCCAGCAGGATCTGGAAGCCGTTGCAGATGCCCAGCACCAGCCCGCCGCCGGCCGCAAACCGCTTGACGGCCGACATGACGGGAGAAAAGCGGGCGATGGCGCCGGTCCGCAGGTAGTCGCCGTAGGAGAAGCCGCCCGGCAGGATTACCGCGTCGGCGTTCTCCAGGTCTTCGGAGCCGTGCCACACGAAACTGACCGGTTGGCCCAGGCCGCTGCGGACAGCCTGGAAGGCATCGTCGTCACAATTGCTACCGGGAAAAACAACTACCGAGAATTTCATGGAAGACAGCCTATGCTACCACACCGGAATTTCGGATTGCGGATTTCGGATTGCGGATTTCAACCGCGCTTGCTTGAAATCCGCAATCCGCAATCCGCAATCCGCAATGCGACCTTTGGACCCTTGGACCCCTTGAACCTTTGGCCCTTGAACCTTTGGACCTTGGACTTTGGGGTACACTCTCATCCCATGACCGCTCGCGAACGAGTCCTGGACGCCCTCAGTCACCGCGAACCCGACCGCCTGCCCCTTGATATCGGCAGCGCGCGATTCACCGGCATGGTGAAGGAGGCGTACGAGAAGTTGCGCGCACACCTTGGTTTCGGCGAACCCGGCCCGATTGTCGATCGCATGCAGCAACTGGTCGAGATGGATGAGGCGGTTCTTCAGTACCTGGGCGCTGATGTGCGCTCGCTCGGGCAGGGAGCGCCCGACCGGGGCGGCGGCGAAGAACTGGGCGAGGACCGTTATCGAGATGAGTGGGGCGTGGTTCGCGTCAAGCCACCCGGCTCGCACTACTACGATCTCGCCGGGTGTCCGCTGGCGGGCGAGATCACGCCTGCGGCGATCGCGCGCTACCGCTGGCCGGATCCCACCGACCCCGGCATTTGCCGCGGTCTGCGCGCCCGGGCCGAGGCCTTGCGGAAGACCGATTACGCCGTCATGTACAACGCCCGGTTCAACGTCGTTCACACCATGCAATACCTGCGCGGTTTCGAGGACTGGTTTCTCGACCTGGGCGCCGATCACCGGCTGTTCGAGTGCCTGAGGGATGCGATCCTTGACGTGCTGGTCGAGCTGAACCGCCGCACTCTGCAACAGGTCGGCGACCTGATCGATATCGTGGCCTTTGGTGATGATGTCGGGCAGCAGGACCGGCCCGTATGCTCGCTGGCGAATTACAGGAAGCTGATCCGGCCCGTGCTCGAACGTTCGGTGGAAACCATCCGCGCCCACACCAGCGCCAAAATCCTCTACCACA
This sequence comes from Acidobacteriota bacterium, assembly GCA_026394175.1. Lineage (GTDB taxonomy): Bacteria > Acidobacteriota > Terriglobia > JAJPHL01 > JAPKYU01 > JAPKYU01. The sequence goes on from JAPKYU010000664.1 coordinate 1,889, forward strand.
CCTGCGGCTCGGTTTACCGCTACATGGATGATTTCATCGCCATCGGCATTGACGCCGTCAACCCGGTGCAGGTGACCGCGCGAGACATGGAGCCGGCGCGGCTGAAGCGGGAATTTGGAGATCGAATCTGTTTCTGGGGAGCAGTTGACAGCCACAGGATTCTTCCTCATGGTTCGCCGGCGGAGGTGGCCGCCGAAGTCCGCCGCTTGTTCGAGGTGATGGGCCAGGGGGGCGGGTGGGTCCTGGCCGCCGTGCATAACGTGCAGCCCGACGTCCCCCCGGAAAACGTCCGCGCCATGTTTGCGGCCGGCGGGCAGTGCCTTTATCTGCGCCAGCAACGTGCGGCGGCGAACTTGTAGTCCCCCGCCTCGAGCGCACAAAGTCTCGAAAAACTCCAGGACAACATTGTCTTCAGTTCCACCTGTTCCACCTGCTAATACAGGTCATATGCAGGCTGTAGTTGACATAATAAGGACGACGCGTTTGTCCTTTATTGCCCGCCCCGCGCGAGGCCGACAGGCGTTCCCCGCCCGCCGGCCTCTCGGCCTCCCGGCGTCCGGTCCCAGGTCTCAGGTCCCAGGTCCCAGGTCTCAGGTCCGTATCCGCCGCCACAATTCGATATCACCTGTGTCACTGATAATGCCTATAAGGAATAGATTATCATGGCTGTCAAGATGACGAAGTAGTAAACCCCTGCGGGCGCCCAATGGAGGCAGACAGGCGGGATCAGCTCATGGTAACGCAAGGGTCCAAGGTCCAGGGGTCCAAAGGTCCAAAGTCCAAGGTCCAAAGTCGGCCAGCCTCGGAGACCCTTGGACCCTTGGACCTATTTTTTGAGGAGGCGGCGGACGGCGTGGCCGGCCTCGCTGGTGCCGGCGCTGCCGCCCAGGTCGGGGGTGCGCAACCCTTGCGCCAGGGCCTCCTCGACGGCGCGCTCGATGGCCCGCGCTTCTTCCTCCAGGCCGAACGAATGGCGGAGCATCATGGCCGCCGAGCCGATGGCGCCCAGCGGGTTGGCCTTGTCCTGCCCGGCGATGTCCGGGGCGCTGCCGTGCACCGGC
>JAPKYU010000700.1 GCA_026394175.1 Acidobacteriota bacterium
TGAAACCCGGCGCTTCCACCGTCAGGGTGTAGTAGCCGGGCGGCAGGTTGGGTACGACGTAGTACCCGGTTGCCGTGGTTGTCGTCTTGCGTTCCAGGCCGGTCGCCTCGTTCTTGATCGCCACGCCGGCGTTGGGAACGACGGCCCCGGTCGGGTCTTTCACGAATCCCGAGATTTGGGCGGTGTCGGACTGCGCCTGCGCGGCAACCGACACGAACAGCAGCGCGATTCCCACCAGCAGCGCCACTTTCGAAAAACTTGCATGGCTCATGATGTTTCCTCCGCTGTTGTTGACACGCTAAGCACACCGGCGCGCCCCGCAGCCTGGCGGAGTGCGGCGCTGTACTCACGAACCTGCATACCGTGGTTTCCCTAGAAACCCCGCGTGCCTAACCAGCGCCTTTATACACCAAAGCCCGGCCGAAGTCCAGAACAAGCGGTAGCCAGCCGCAAGCGCGAAAAGGGGCTAGAGCCGCAGCAGGCGCGCGTCTCGCGCGCCGAATGTAGCGCTGGCGTCTCGCCGGCAACCGGTCGGCGGCCGGAAAACGATTACCGGCGGGACGCCGGCGATACGTGCTTGCGGCGAGACGCCGCTACGTAGGTTTTCACGGCAGCCGCAGCAGGCGGGCGGCCGTTTCGCCGTAAATCTTGCGCATGGTGTCGGCCGGCAGGTGAAGGTCGGCGAAAATCCCGTCGTGCCAGCGCTTGGCCGCGACGTACTCCTCGACCTTCAGGATGTCGGTGCCGAACAGGATCTTCTCGAAGCCGCCCGGCCACCAGAAGTGATAGCGGTAGAAATCGGCGTTCTTGTTGGCGCGCCAGCCGCCGCTGGCCGCGCCCGTCAAATCCACGTAAATGTTGGGATGCAGGCGGGCCAGCGTGGAAGCCTCCTCGTGCCAGGGAACACCGAGATGGGCCAGCACCAGGCTCATTTGCGGGAAAACGCGCGCCACGGCGTCCACCCGGATGGGCCGCATGCGGTCGGAATTGACGTCGCGCTTGCGGTCGGCCGGTGTGCGCATGGAAATGCCGGTATGGAACAGCACCGGCATGCCGTACCGCTCGGCCCGTTCGTAGACGGGATAGAAGGCCTTGTCGTCGTAGCCGGAGTAGGGGTTGTGCAGCTTCAGCCCGCGGAAACCCTGGCCGTGAAGTTCATCGACCAGCTCCGGCGGGTCGCCGCCCAATTGCACGAAGCCCAGCCCGATGATCCGGTCCGGGTGCTGCTGGAAGGCTTCGCGGACTTTTTCGTTCGGCTCCATGTCGACGCCTTCGCCGGCCGTGCACAGGCAGATGCGGTCCACGCCGGCGCGGTCCATCTCCTCCAGCAGGCGCGGCAGGAAATCCGGCTGTCGGGGGTAGTGGGCGTGAAAATCAATGACGGGCGAGTTGTTCGAGTCCATCCTTGCCAATCATAGCTCTTCTTGTACCGCTGGCGTCCCGCCGGCGGTCCATATCAGTAGTTCAGGTCGTCGGGGAGCTTATCGGGCACCTCGAACAAATCCTTTCCGAAAAGGGGGCGCACCAGGTCGTTGACGTCCGGCACGGCGGCGATCGGGCTGGTGAAGAACAGCAGAATTTGCCGCTGCGCGGCCAGGGCGATGGTGTTGGCGGCGGTCGGCGAGCGGGTGGTCAGGTAGCCATGCGGGTTTTCGGCCAACTGGGGAACGATGGCGCGGGCCAGGTCGTGCCGGTAGAACGAGAGCATTTCCGGCATGCCGGCGGTCCGCACCAGGTTGGCCGAGGTGGGATTGGGCATGGAGCGGTCGCCTTTCGCCGCCTGAAACAGCACCCGCTTGGCCGCCGCCCCGGGAAGCAGGGAGGCCCGGAAATGCGGCGCGTAGCCGATGGGGTCGCCGGTCATCTCAATCCAATTGTGCCGGTCGCGAAATTCCTGGATTGGAAGCGCGGCGGGGACGGCGATGATCTTCACCGGGCGATCTCGCAGCACGTAGGCATCGTCCGGGCTCTGGCAGCGGGAGATGTCCGAACCCGTGCCGCCGCCCACGTTGAGCACGGCCGCCTGAACATAAGGATCAACGCCGAGAAAGACGCCGCCGTAGACCGAGCCCATCGAACTGCCCACGTAGTAAATCCGGGCGGCGTCCAGGTCGGGGGATGTTCCCGCGGCCAGGTATATGCCGGAACGAATGGCGCGCACCAGTTGCATCAGGTCAATCGCCGTCTGCGCCTGGCAGTCGCGCCAGCCCACGGGTTCGGATTCAGCGGGCAGATTGCAGCCCTCCGACGATCCCAACGTCCCATCGCGGTTCACATCCACCGCGCGGCCTCCCAGCGGCAGCTCCGTCGTGTTGCCGCTCTTGTTGGTGACCAGCAGCCTGCCGTCGGGCCCATAGCCGTGGCCCACGGCATTGATGGCGATGACGGCAAAGCCGCCGGCGGCCAGCGTGCCGGCCAGTGCCGAGGAAAGGCCAAAGCGGTCGCCGCCCAGGCCGTGCCCGGCTATCACCACCGGGTAGCCGGAGGGCGGCGCGGGCGACGCAGGCAGAAAGACCGCGAAGTGGATCTCTTTTGAAACAGCGGGCAGCGGAACGGCGCTGCCCGTGGGAACCACGGGGAACACCTGCCGGTCGTTCAGAAAGCTGGGCGATTGGTAGGAACCGAACGCCACCCGGCCCACTCCCTCCAGCAACGAGAGGGAGAGCGAGGAGTCCTGAAATCGGGCCGTGCCGATCTGGCGGCGCATCACCACCGAGGCCAGTTCCGCGACGGGGAAGACACTGCTCGGTCCGGCCGGGCGCACGCCGGGCTGAACATTGTCCAGTTGCGCGCCGGCCTTCTCCAGGAAGGTGGTCGCGCTCATGGTGGTGAAAAAGGAAGCAGCGACCACCGTCTGCGGCGCGAACCGGGCCGACAGCACGGCCAGCGTGGCCGCCAGTTGGCGGCAATAACCGTCCTTCAACTCCAGGCAGGCGGAGAAACCGCCGCCGGCGCGCACCGGAACTCCCGCTTTGTCGCGGATGGCGTCGGTGACTACCAGCGCGTACCGGCGATGCTGGTCCAGCATCTCATCCGGCTTGGCATACGCCGTATTGCCGGCCGGGTCGTAGGCCACCTGGTTGATGGCGGTGACCGTGCCCGCCGCTCGAAGGCCCGCTTCCTCCGCGGTGAGGTTCTCCAGCCAGACAAGAAAGATACCCTGCCGCAGGGTGTCCGGATCGACAGGCGCGGCAAATCTCACCCGCAGCCGCGGCTGCAAGTCGAATCCGTCGAGTTGATTGATGGCGGCCGTCTCTGGGCAGGCCTGCGCATCGGAGCGGCAATCGGGCAGTGGCAGGTTGACCCGTAATCCGGTTTTTTGCGAGCGGTCGGCGACGGTCAGAAAATCGGTGGGGAACGGACCGACATCGGGCACGGCGGGGTCGAACAGCACGGGCACGCGGCTGCGGATGGGCCCTGGCATTCCGTCCCGCGCCCTCGGCGGGATGATTACCTGGGCCAGCAGCAGGCTCCAGAGAAGAAACGAAAACCAGAAGGCCATGAGAGTTGACTCACCACGAAGTCACCAAGTAGCTGTCGCCGCAACCAGGCAGGAATCCGCGGATTTCGCGGATTCACACGGACCGGCTTTTTTCCGTAGTGGTGCGTTTAACCGGCGCTAGGCTTCGTGGATCACCTGGAAGCCGGTCAGGCGCCCCAGGCGCTCGACCTGTTCGGTGTGATCTCCGTAGAAGACCACGCGATGCAGCAGGTCGCGCGTGCCGGGCATGGCCGGGCCGGTGGTGAGCGCCGCCGACCAGCCGCGCAACAGCTTGTTGGCGTCCTTGACGCGGGTGCGGATCTTGGTCCGGCAGCCGCGTTCGTCGTCCACGTTGCCCAGCGCCTCGCCCGTGGATAGCAGAAACTTGCCGGGGCCGGCGAAGCGCGCCACAGTGACCGGCTCTCCGCCCGGCGCCAGCACTTGCATCGAAACGCCCTTGTGGTCCTCCAGGTGCGAGCGGACCAGGTACGGAGAGGCGGGCCCGGCGATGCCTTGCAGGCGCGTCGCCGACACGCAGTGGGCGTGGATCACCTCATTCCGGCTGGTGTCGAAGACGGGGTCGGAGATGAAGCCGGGCCGCCCGGAGAAGGAAGTGATCAGCAACTGGGTCATCGCCGAGTCCAGGTCGCACTCGCACACTCCGTACAAGCCCGCGTCATTCAGTTTGGAAAAGCCGATGCACGGATAGGCAGGCAGCTCATTGCGGCCGAAGCCGCCCAGGCAGTCAATGGCAATGGCGTTGGCTTTCTCCTGGTTCAGCAGGTTGTGCAGCGCCACCGACATCCGCAGGGAATCGGCGATTTCCTCGCGGCTCGGCTCGACCACCTTCGTGGCCCCGCGAACAAACTCTTCGGCGAGCTTCCGCGCCGTTTCCAGGCTGACGGCGTCATAGGCCGCTTTTAAATCCAGGTAGCTGGGATAGGAGAAGGCGGTGCCGAACTGCTCGGTGTAGCCTTCGGCCTTGGGGCGCGCGGCCGGCGGCGAGACCAGCAGCACCTTGCTGTGCCGCAGGTGATGCACGGCGCCGAACAAGGGCACGTAGGCATCGAGGTCCGTGAAATCGCTGCTGGCGATCAGATCGAGCTTCTTCCCTTTCTGCATGTAGGCGGTGGCGTGCGTCCAGTCGTGGCCGGCGTAGGGCACGGCGAACATCAGGGCTGGTTTTCCGGAATCGACCAGGATCTTCAGCAGCGGAAGGATGATGGTGATCATGTTGAAGGCCAGGACCACGTCGGCCTCGCCGGCTTTCTCCATCCACTGCGACATCTCCTGAGCGCTGCGGATCAGCTCGCCGCCCGTGAACCGGATGCGGCCCGGATACCGGCGCTCGAGCTCGGCGAGCCGGGCTTCGATGGCGGCCACATCCTGGTTGAGATCGACGTC
>JAPKYU010000346.1 GCA_026394175.1 Acidobacteriota bacterium
ATGCGCCCGTGGCCGACGGTCGGCGATGTTCAGGTGCTCGGCGTCACCGATGACCTCTCGATCTATCATGCCGGCACGGCGTCGATCGAGCGGCGCTTTGCCCGCGGGTTCGGTGCGCGTCTGAATTACACGTACTCAAAATCCATCGACACCGGTTCCGACTCCGCCAACGACGGGCAGAACCAGTTCAACTGGGGTTTCACCAAGATTCAGGCGCGCGGCAATCTGAAGCTGAACCGGTCGGTATCGCTGTTCGATTCGCGCCATCGCTTCAACTTGACCATGAACTCGGAACTGCCGTTCGGCGCGGGGAAGGCGTTCCTGAACCGGAGAGGTTTTCTGAACCATCTTGTGGGAGGCTGGAGCCTCAACGCGGTGGGCAGCCTGTATAGCGGCCGGCCGTTCCCGCCGACACTTGGGGACACCAACGGAATTCCGGCACTCAGCGGCAACAACGTGGTCCGGCCCGACCTGGTCCTGGGAGTCCCCGCCATCAACCCGAGGTGGACTCGGGACGGGGCGAGCAACATTCCGTACTTCAATCCCGAGGCATTCGCCCGCCCGGCATACGGAAGAATGGGCAACGCCCCGCGCACTCTCGACTGGATGCGCACTCCCTGGCAGCCCGGGCTGAATGCATCGATGGCCAAGAATATTTATCCGTTCGAGAACCGCCGGCGCTACGCACAACTTCGTCTCGATGCATTCAACGTCCTGAACCACACCTGGTTCACGACGAATCCGAATTCCAGCATGAGCATATTCAGCAGCGCGCCGACCATCAGCCGGACGGGACTCTCGCTGGCCGGGCAGATCCCATACCTGATCGGAAAGAGCGCGGCGTCGTATCCTGTAGGTTCGCGCGAATACTACATCGCGCAGACATATAACGTGAACTTCGGTGTCTTCAGCATGAACAACAACAACCCAGGCCGCACGGTCTCGATCGCGCTGCGACTGAACTGGTAGCGTCGGGGGGCCGAATGAGAATCAAACCGTTGCACTGTGGTTCGTGCAGCTCGATCAGGTGGCCCGTGTAGATGTGACCCTACAGGTCGGAGCCGTTTCTGCAAGCGTGAAGGTCACCGCGAAAAACGTGCTGGGCATCAGCGATGTATATCACCCGCCGCCACTACGCGAAGTGGTCGGCCCCCCGCCCGAAATGAAATTGTCGGAAACAGCGATCATCGCGGAATTCAGACAAGCTGGTTTCAAATTTCGGAGCCGCTCAGACATTCTGCTGTACCAATATTTCCTGACGTTCGTCCGGCGTTGATGTCCCCATCGGCGAAGCGCAACCAGTTTCCCCGAGCGCCGTGCATTGGCGCGATCGGATGATTCCTAAACACTAGGCGACAAGGCAGGACCGATCCGCCAAATCTGGGGCGAATCCTGCAAGTCGGAGAGACTTGCTTTGGCGGCGGTCGCGGCTACTTGATGGACGAGTTAAACGGTGGTTGCGCCGCCGTTCGCTGTCGTGACAGCCGCTCTTAGCGGCGATCCTCCAGGAGGCTAACGGTAGGAGTCAGGCACGCGGGGACCGCGTCGCCTGGACTCCTTGGTTCGAGGTCAGTTCCTGACCTTCTCGAATGCCATCTCCTCCCTGAAGAGGGCTGGGTTGTTCTTGTTCTCGCTGATGGCTTTGGCCAGCGCGTCCGATGACCCCGCATCCGTCTTGACGACATCGGCATTCAGCATGCGGACACGGAGCGTGTTTTCAGCGACCGAGTAAGCAGCAAACTGGAATACGCGGTTGTCCTCAGGGAGTCCGCCTTGAACCGTTCCAATCCATTCCAGTTGGACGAGCGTCTTGCCGGCAGTGCTGCAGAGGGAGGCGCGGGCAAACATCGCATCTTTCGCGCCCGAAGGGAATGACACCAGGTACTCTTGCTTGCTGAGTGGCAACACAAGTAGACGTTCAGTTTGTCCGTCCTTATTCGTTCTCTCCCACAACCCCACGACGCCATTGTCGATTCCCATCCCTGCGGTCTTCACAAGCGGCACCGTGTAGTCGCACCCCGCAAGCATTGCACATGCAACCAAGACGATCAGTTTCTTCACCTTCTCTCCCCTTCCCGTTTCCTGGAACTGATAATTAGGCCGACCTGCATAAAACCGACCGCCCTCAGTCTAACAAGGCGGGCCGGAAAGCCCTTGCCTAAAGGCGCGCAGACGGAAGCCCTGCGAACGGGGCTAAAAACCTTCATTGTCCTACGACCCAGGCCTGAAGGCCTGGGCTAGGGAAAAACCTGTACCCCACATTGGCAGACATCAGTGGAAGTTGAATCAGTTCACCGACCTTCATTCGCTTACCGGCTCAGTCTCCGCGCGGCAAACCAAGAATACTTCAACCCGAACGCCCGGTCAAACCTGCGAGTCAAGGGCACAGGGCCGCGCCGAGTTGTTTCCCCCCTTGCGTGTTGGCGAATGCCAGCGTGCCGCCCGGCAACGCCGGGTAGACGCCGCAGTGTTTACGAATCTGCCTCGCTTGGCCGTATAGTCGGCTTACCGGAGAAGTGGAGGAAACCCCGAAGGGTGCCCGTGGAGTTCAGCCCCAGGTTACCCGCCGAAAGTCGTGATGCTCGCGCAGCCGGCGGGTCAGCGGGAACGCCCGGCCCCTGTGGCACCGCTTGCTGTCTGACACATGGTTGCGGCACAGATGCCTCGCCGGCTTATCCGCGAAAATCCGCGTAATCCGCGGATTCGGCCCCGTCTCTTTGGTTCCTCCCCGCGGGGCTTCCTTAATCTGTTGCCCATCGCGATTCACCTGGACGGCCGGTAGAGCTATCGGGGGCGGGGAAATCCCCGAAGAACGTGGAGCACGCTCTCTGCCAACCGACCCTGGGCCGCAAGCGCCTCAAGTTTCTTGTACACGTCGGATGGCGATTGCGGGAACCGCCTGCCCACCGCTGCTACCGCGATCGCCTGAAGGTCGTCGTAAACTCTGAAAACGATCCGGTAGTTTCCGCAGCGGAAGCTCCTCCACCCTTCCAAGGGGCGGCGCAGCTCCTTGGAACAGCTATAGGGCTCCTGGGCTAACCTTCCCAAGATGTGTTTACGAAGGAAGTTTCTGGCGTCCTTGGGGAGCGCCTTTACATCCGCCAGCCCTTCGCCGGTAAACTTGACAGCGTACACTCATCCCTCCCCAAAGGCCTCCCCGAAGGAATGCAGCTTCCCGAGACGCATCTCTTCATCGACCGTCTCCCCGGCCTTCAGCAGCCGGCTGAACAATTTCGAGTCCGTGGCGATTTCCAGTGTTTCCAGCGCGGCGCTGAAGTTTTGGAGGATTTCCTCGAAGTAGCGCTTGTCTACAACGCATTTCTCGTCTTCTTCCTCCCGTGCCCGGACCACCACCACGGTGCGGCCCTTGGCCTTCCTGAGGACGGAACTCTGCCGCTGCCGCAGTTGCGTCCTGTTGGTTTCAACGGTTTCCGGTTCCAGCAGAGCCTTGGTTTTCATGGCGCCTCTCGTTTGTGTACGACCATTATGTACGTCTCGTACATGGTTATTGTACACGAACTTCACCCGCCGCCGGAACCGGCTGCGTGCAAGTCAGCGAGCACCCGGGGGGCACCCGCCGCCCGTCGTTCGCTTATCCGCGGATTCGGCCCCGTCTCTTCTGCGGTCCATTCCCAATTCACTTCAGCGAGGCCAGGGCGGCGCGGGCGGCGAGCTGGTACGGGTTTAGCTCCACGGCCCGGGCAAACGCCTGCCTGGCACTTTCTGGCTGATTCAAGCCGAGGTAGCCGAGGCCGGCGATGTAATGAGCCTGGCCCTGGCGGGCGCGCCGCGATTGCCGCTCACCGAACTTGGCGAAGTAATCGACAGCCTCGCCCCGCTCGAGCGCGGCGGTGGCCGCATCGAGCAATTGCTGGAAGATGGCCGCGGCCTTCGCCGCTTCGCCCAGCTTTTCGAGCGAGCGCGCCTGGTAGTAGAGAATGGCGGCGCCACTGTCGGCGGTCGGCCGGGGGTGCTCTTCGCTGCCCGCCGGTTGCGCTGCCGATTGCTTCCAGGCCTCGCGCGCCTGCTGCCGTTGACCCAGCGCATCGAA
>JAPKYU010000590.1 GCA_026394175.1 Acidobacteriota bacterium
AAGCTGCCGCAATTGATAGGCGAGGAAGAAGGCCACCCCGAATACCAGGACTACGATGCCAATCTTGTTCAGCCAGTCGGCGCCCAGTACCTCCTCGAGTGCGAGCGCCGACCTCAATCGTTCCTTCAGCGAAGGTCCCTCTGGCGCCGCCAAAACAACGCGCGGTGGCCTGACAGCAGGAGCGGCCGGAACCGGGCCGGCAGGAGTTGCCCCTGGCGCAACCGCAGGAGCAGGGCCGGCCGTGGCGCTCCCGGGAGGCGGAGACACGGTCACTTTCGGCGCTTCACGCGAGATCACACGGAGTGGTGGGGCAGGCTTGGCCTGCTCTGCGACAGGGATACTCGGGGCGGCGGCTTCCCCGGCGGCGAAGCTTTCCTGGAATGCTCCGAAATCCTTTCGAAGCTGACTGAGTTCTGTCTCCAAGAAACTCACATGACGCTTCAGGTCCGCCATACGCTCATCGCTGCCGCGAGCATAGCGCCGCCAACGCCGGCGTTCGAACAGAAACGCAAAGGGGGAAACACAAATTGCCAGACCAAGCACCACTAAAATCACGCCGCCGAGGACTGCCATTGAGGTGCCTCCTTGGAGGTCCGGTGGCGCCAGTATAGCATGCGGTGAGGGGAGTTCAAACCGGAGAGCTTCAGCGGGTAGTTCTCGTGCTCGATGAAAGCAGTGCCCTGACCAGATAAAAGAAGCGCATCAGAAAAACGGCCCTCGAACCGCACTTCCCGTCAGCCATCTTAAACTGAACCGCGCGAATGTGATCCGCTCGTACGGCTGCGTCTCACGGCGCTCATAGAGCAGGCTGATGGTCCTATCGCGCAGAACGGCGAGCGAGGAGTAAGCCGCAGGGCCCTCGTGAAGCAGTCTGGCCACGGGCCAGGTGCGCCCGCCGTCGCGGCTCAGCCGCACGGTCATTCTCGCGCGCCGCGTGTCTGCCGGGTTGGAAAACAGCAACTGGCTTGAGCCGTAGCGGACCAGGCTGGCCTGGCAGACAGGCTCGACCAGCGCGTCATCCAGCCGCGTTTCGGACCACGTCAGTCCGCCATCCCGGCTGCGCGCCACCGCGCGCCGCGCCTGCCCGTGATAGCTGCGCACGTTCAATAGTAATGACCCGTCGGGCAATTCGGCGACCGCCGATTCGTTCGTCTTTTCGCCCGCGATGCCGCCGATTTGCCAGGTCGTGCCGCGATCGTCGCTATAGATCAGGTGCGAGTGCATGGCCTTGGTGCCCCGGCGAATATGGTCGCAGGGAATGGCCAGGCGCCCCGACCGGAGTTGAATGCCGTTGCCGGGGCCGGTCGCGTACCAGGTCCAGTCCGGCCGTTTCACCGATGCGCTGATCTCGCGAGGCTTGCTCCAGGTGGCGCCGTCGTCGGCGCTGCTCATGAGCCAGACCGCGCGCGTGCTCTCGGCCGTGGAATCAACGATCTGCTTTTCGGTCGCCTTGCCGGGGTTGCTGGTGAGCAACAGGAAGACGGTGCGCGTGCGGCGCTCGATCACCGGCGCCGGGTTCCCGACCGTGTCTTCCCCGAAATCCGCGACCACCCGCAGATTTGACCAGGTCTTGCCGTTGTCGAAGCTGCGCTTCAGCACCACGTCGATATCGCCCGTGTCGCTGCGCGAGGCGCGG
>JAPKYU010000375.1 GCA_026394175.1 Acidobacteriota bacterium
GCTTCTCGGCCATCAGGTCCATCAGGACGCGCATTTCGCTCAGGCCGTGCAGGTTCCCGACCACCGGGTTCCACTTGCCGACCAGGTCCGGGTCATCGATGGGCTCGGCCACCTGGCGATTGGCGACGGTCTCGAGCAACCGCTCATAGGTGTCATCGGTGAACCGAAACAGCGCGCTGGAAAACCGTTCGTTGAGCACGGGCGCACCGGTGAAGCGCGTCATGCTGCGGCGCTCGACCGGGTCCGGCGGCATCAGCAGCAACTCACCCTGGCCCACGAATACGGCGCCGGTCACGCGGCCTTCGACCGGCTGCAGAAAGGCCAGCGTCCCTTCCTCCAGGTAGATTCGCAGGTCTTCGCGGTAAATGCTGGCATCGTGGAGACGATAAATGCCCTTGGGATCCAGGCGCGCCTTGCGCAGCGCCTCCAGCACCTCGGCGCCCTTGCGCGGGGCTTGCGGGGCCGCCGGAGCCTGCGCCCGGCCCAGCGGGCAGATGAGCAGCGCGCAAATGCAGACACTCAGTAGGCCCGTAGTCCGCCGCCTCATGTTGCCTTCTATTTCATCACCCCTGCCGCCCGCTGACAAGGACTTGTATTTGGACCCGGCTCACTTGCTAAGTCACGGGCGGCTGTGGCGCCTTCTTGTTCAACCGGTCAATTGTCCGCCCCAGCCTCATCCTGCTCTTCGTCCTCTAGACGCTCTTCGAGTTCCTCGATTCGCCGAGCCAGGTCGGTGGTCTCGATCGCCCGCCGGGCGCTCTCCAGCAACTCCGCCACGGAAGAGGTTTCCGAGGGTGTCAGATCCCCGCTGGCAAGAGCCTCCACCACCCGGACGAAGCCCGCGGTGATGTCGGCGGCCGTTACGGGCGGGGGCAGGGTCATGGTGAGGTGCCGTTCCCGGCGCACCGGCAGCAGGCGCTCCAGGCAAAGACGCAGCGCCGTCACATCGCCGGCCAGCGCCATTTCGACCGCCTTTTCGGTCAAGGCCTCGACGCGTCCGTCAAGCAGCCCTTCGGCCAGCACGCTGGCGCGGTGGCGGCTGCCCTGCGGCCTCCCCGCCGGGTTGCCCGAAACGCCGACAGGGAACCGGCCGTTCGTGCCGCGCCCCGCCGTCGGCCGGCTGTGTTTGCTCTGCGTGATCCGCTTTTCATTGGTTGCTTGCATTGTCTACTCGCTTTCTTTGATGCCGGGCAATTCGTCCGGCGGTCTATTCCTGGCCGCTTCACCTGCTAAAACAGGCGCACAACAGGTGAAAGTGGATAATCAAGTAGGAATTACCACTTCCTATTCCTAATTTCATTATGACATACGTGTCAAGAGTTTTGGGCCTTTTTCACCTACTGCGCGCTGAAAACAAGGGCAATAAAGTCCGGACAGGAGACACTGCTGTCGTCAAATATTCAGCCAAAACAGTCGCGCATGATCGCCGCGGCGACCACCCAGAAACAACGTAAAGGGCCAGCGCGCGTCTCGCGCGCCGGATGTAGCGCCGGCGTCTCGCCGGTAACGGATCGGCGACCGGAGGACGATTACCGGAGGGACGCCGGCGCTACGTGCTTGCGGCGGGACGCCGCCGCGGGAATTTTCAGGGCAGAGTTGAGACAATAATGGTTACATTGGCGATGGCACTATATTGACCACTACGGAGAGATCAGATGAACGCTAATCCTGAGCGCGTCGGGGTTCGTGAAGCCAAGATCAATCTGAGCAGGCTGCTGAGAAGGGTCCAGGAAAACCACGAGGTCATTCTGACCCAGCGCGGCCGGCCCGTCGGCAGACTCGTCCCCATGGCTGTCGAATCCCCCCCCCTGCACGAGCGGATTAAGAGGCTCGAGGATCTTGGCGTCATAGAACGCCAGAAGTCCCGCAAACGGAGGGGCGTCCCGCGCCCCATTCCGCTGCCCGGAGAATTGGCCGGCAAGTTCCTGCAGGAGGACAGAGAAGATGCCCAGCGGTGAGCTGCCGGTGATTTACTGGGACGCATCGGCCATCGTCTCTGTTTTGTTCAATGTTGTTGCCACCGGTGGAACCGCCGGTGGAACGAGGGAACCGCCGGTTCACCGCCCGGCGTTCGAGCGCGCTTTTCCCCCGTATTTTCAATCCTGACAAGCCCGTGGGAACTGGGCACAAACGTGCATCACCGCCCCTGTTCGTTCGACTATGGAGCGACTTCGGCCGGTCACTGGGAAGGCTGTGTCCGGACCCCGGGTGTGTGGCAATGACGCTTAAGATCCTGCTGGTTGACAACTACATCATGAGTTTGAAGGCAACAGAATTGTTGCTCGGCCAATTCGACAGTGAAGTGCAGGGCTGCATCGAAAGCCGCGAAGCTCTTCGGCGGCTGGACCGGGAGAAGTTCGATGCCCTGTTTATCGATGACTGCGTGCCGGTCATGCAGGGGTTCGAGATGGTTCGGCGGGCCCGGAAGTCGGCCCTGAACAGCCGCGTGGTTATCGTGCTGCTGGCGGACCAGTATGACTCGCGGACCCGCCGCGCGAGCTTCGAGGCGGGCGTGAGCGTGATGGTCGAGAAGCCGATGGAGCGCAAGCAGGCGGCGGCCATCCTCAATCTCGTCGCCGCGGCCAAGGGCGTGGAAGACACCCGGTTTCGAAAGGTGAATTTCCGGGTCCCGGTCACCTGCCGTTCCTCCACAGCGCGGTCGCTGGCGCAAAGCCTCAGCTTGGGCGAGGAAGGCATGGTGCTGCGCGGAGGCCTCGAGGCTGCGCCCGGCTACAAGGTCGAGCTTAGATTCGCCGTCCCGTTCCTCGCCGAGCGCCTGGCTGTGAACGCCCGGGTGGCGGCGAAAGCCCCCGGGCAGATTGTCATGCAGTTCGAGGATCTCAGCGAGCAGCAGCGGGCCATCATCCGGCGCCTGCTGCGCGGTCAGGAGCAGTGGGTCAGCATGGCGGCCTGATCCCCGGATTCCTCAAATCGTGCTAACGTAGCCCCCGCCGGGGCGTACATCGCGCCCGGCGACAGGGGGCGTCGTGATTTCCAGAAGACATTGGATGCAGATGGCGAGCGCCGCGGGCGTAGCGGCGCATGCCCGGTTGGATGCCGCCGATCCGGGGGAAAGCGCCGGCGAAGGCTGGTTCGACAAGCCCATGCGCTGGGCGCAGCTCACGCTGGTGGAAAACGACCCGGGCCGGTTCGACCCGCAGTTCTGGCTCGACTTCTTCAAGCGCACCCACAGCGACGCCGCCACTCTCAGCGCCGGCGGCTGCGTTGCCTATTACCCGACAAAAATTCCGCTGCACCACCGCAGCGCCTGGCTGAAAGACAGCGACCCGTTCGGGGAGCTTGTGGCCGGGTGCCGCAAGCTGGGCATGCGCGTGCTGGCGCGCACCGATCCGCACGCCGTCCACCAGGACGTGTGCGACGCGCATCCCGACTGGATCGCGGTGGACGCCGAAGGGCGCCGGCGGCGCCACTGGGCCAGTCCCGAGATGTGGGTGACGTGCGCGCTCGGCCCCTACAACTTTGAGTTCATGACCGCGGTGCACCGCGAGATCATGACCCTCTACCGCGTGGATGGAATCTTCTCCAACCGCTGGGCGCCGCAGGCCATGTGCTACTGCGAGCACTGCCGGCGCAATTTCCGCGAAGCGACGGGCCTGGAGCTGCCGGCCGGCGAGTCGCGCCGCGCCCCGGCCTGGCGCCAGTACGAGCAATGGCGGCGGTCGCGGCTGGCCGAGCTGGCGCGGCTGTGGGACCGGGAGATCCGGGGCATCAACCCGGAGTCCCGGTTCGTGCCCAACGGCTATCCGGACCTGAAAACCGCCGGCGAAATGGCCGACATCCTGTTCATCGACCGGCAAGGCCGGCAGGGCCTCACACCGCCCTGGATGAATGGCCGGCACGTGAAGCGCTACCGCGCCGTTCTTGGCCGCAAGCCCATCGGCGGCATTTTCAGCGTGGGCCTGGAGGAGCAATACCGCTGGAAGGATTCGGTGCAGAGCGAAGCCGAAGTGCGCATCTGGGTGGCCGACGGCGCCGCCAACGGCATGCGTCCCTGGTTCACGAAGTTCTCCGGAACGCTTTACGACCGCCGCTGGCTGGCGACGGTGGAGAAGATCTACCGCTGGCACTATCGCGCCGAGCCCTATCTGAGAAATGAGGCGCCGCTGGCGCGCGTCGCTGTTGTCTTTTCGGAGCAGACGGAGCGGCATTACGATTCGGCCCCGCGCCGCTTCGCGGAGCACGAGCAGGGCATTTACCAGGCGCTGGTCGAGGCGCGCATCCCGTTTGAAATGGCGCACGACGGCCTGCTCGAGGCCCCCAATGTGGACCGCTTCAAGCTGTTGGTGCTGCCCAACATTGCCGCTCTTTCCGACGCCCAATGCGCGCAGTTGCGGGAGTACGTCGGGCGCGGCGGCAGCCTGCTGGCCACATTCGAGACTTCGCTCTATGACGAATCAGGCAGCCGGCGAAAAGACTTCGGCCTGGCGGACCTGTTCGGCGTTTCTTGGGCCGGAGCGATGGAAGGGCCGATGCACAACTCCTACCTGGCCCTTCACCCAGACCCGAAGAGCGGCCGCTACCACCCGTTGCTGCGCGGGCTGGAAGACGCCGGACGCATCATCAACGGCATCTGGCGGGTGCAGGTCAAACCGGTTCTGCAGTTTGACTCGCCGGTGACGCTGATCCCTTCATATCCGGACCTGCCCATGGAAAAGGTATTTCCGCGGACAGGCGAAACGGGCGACCGCCAGGTTTACCTGCGCGAGTCCGGCAGCAGCCGCATCGTCTATTTCCCCTGGGACATCGACCGCAGCTTCTGGGAAATCTTGAACGTCGATCATCTGCGCCTGCTGGCGAACGCGGTGGAGTGGGCCGCAAACGAGGAACGCCCGGTAGCGGTGACCGGGCCAGGCGTGCTGGACGTGACCGTGTGGCGGCAGAAGCGCTCCATGACCGTCCATTTGGTGAACCTCACCAACTCCATGATGATGAAGGGACCACTGAGAGAGTTGATCCCCGTGGGACCGCAGAAAGTGAAGATACGGCTGCCGGAAGGGAACAAGCCGCGCAAGGTGCAGTTGCTGGTTGCCGGGAAGACGGCGGCGGCCGAAGAGCGCGGCGGCTCGCTTTACTTGACCGTCCCCTCGGTGCTCGATCACGAAGTCATCGCCATCGACCTCGCATAATGGGACGCAGATAAACGCAGATGAACGCAGATCTGCGTGTATCTGCGTTCATCTGCGTCCCATTTAAATCCTCGGGAGTTCGTAGCCATTGCGGCGGGGGCGCGACAGCAGCTTGTTGGCCTCGTCGTCGCCGACGAACTTCTCCGCTTTCGGATCCCAGCGCAGCTTGCGGCCCAGGTCGCGGCCGATGTTGACCAGGTGGCAGACGGTGGTGGCGCGGTGGCCGATTTCCACGTCGGCGTTGGGATGTTTCCGCGAGCGCATGCAATCGAAGAAGTCGCGGAGGTGGAAGGCATTCTCGCCCGGCCCTTCCTTGGTGACCTCGGGCGCGTCGTTCTTTAGCTCCGGCGGATCGGCGACGAAATCGCCGCGCAGGATCTGGATGCGGCCCTTGGTTCCGACGAAGATCGCGCCGAGCTGTTGGTGGTCCTTGATGATCTCCTGCTCCAGGCTGACGACGGTGCCGCCGGCATAACGCAGCGCCACCTTGCTGGTTGGGCCGGGCTCCTCGGGGGTGATCTCGACCGGGCCGGTGTTGTCGGCGCCCAGCGCGGCCTGCACCTGGTCCAGCGAGTGGGTTCCCCATCCGGTGACGCCCCAGCTTTGCCCGCCGCCATCGTAATCCCACCAGCGCGCCCAGCCGCGGTGCAACTGCTGGTGGTAGGGCCGCAGCTCGGTTTGGTTGCACCACTGGTCCCAGTCCAGGCCTTCGGGCACGGGCTGCTCCGGCAGCGGCTTCCAGCGTTCCGGAGCCAGGAAGTTGCAGACAATCACTTTTTCAATTTTGCCAATCTTGCCGCTGCTCACCAGCCTGCTGGCATAGATGTCGATGGGCATGGAGCGCTGCTGGGTGCCGGTCTGCAGCACGCGTTTGTAGCGCCGCACGGCCCGGGTCAGAACCCGGCCTTCCTCCACCGTCAGGCTCAGTGGTTTTTCGGCGTAGACGTCCAGGCCGGCCTGGAGGGCGTGCATGCAAATGAGGGCGCGGGGGTGAGTCGGAGTTTCCACGAATACTCCGTCCAGCTTCTCCTTCTCGATCATCTGCCGATAGTCGCGATAGCGGGCGCATGTCTCGCCGTTGGGAAGCAGCTTGGCCGCCTCCGCCAGGCGCGGCAGCCAGCAATCGGCGATGGCCGCGATGTCGACGGCGCTGAAATCCTCGTTCTTCAACAGCCACTGCGCGCGCCCGCCCACGCCGATGAACCCGATGCGGATGCGGTCGTTGGCGCCCAGCACGGTGGAGCGGGCCACGCAGGGAAACGCCGCCGCGCCTGCCGTTCTCCGCAGAAACTCGCGCCTGTTCATGTCCGGCTCCTTTCTTCCGCGAACACTATAGGCCGAAGCTAGTGGGCGCGCAAGGCCTGGGCCGCCTCCTGATTGCCGGGGTCCAGTTCCAAGGCTTTTCGGAATTCGGCTTCGGCTTCCGCATGCCGGCCTGATTTGCGGTAGAGCAGTCCGAGGTTGGAATGGATGCTGGAGGAGCGGGGCGCCAGCTTGAGGGCCAGGGAATACTCGCGCAGCGCGCGGCCGGTGTCGCCCGCCAGGAAGGCTTGTGTCCCGAGCGCCTGATGGACGTCGGCGCTCGCCGGCTCGAGGGCCGCGGCCCGCTCCAGGTCCTGGCGGGCCTTCTGCCATTCGCCCATGTTGCCCCGCACCGCTCCACGATTCAGCCAGGCCTCGAAATCGTTGGGGTCGATGGCCAGGGCGCGATCGAAGGAAGCGACCGCCGCCGGGCCCTGGCCCATTTGGGCCTGAACCAGGCCGCGGGCGGTGTGGGCGCGCGAGAAGGATGGGTCCAGCGCGACGGCCAGGTTCAGCTCGCGGTCGGCTTCTTCGTTGCGCCCCAGCTTGGAGAGCGAGATACCAAGGTTATAGTGCCCCAGCGCGCTTTCCGGGGAGGCCGCCAGCGCGGCGCGAAAACGGTCGGCGGCGCGCTGGTGCTGGCCCAGGCGCTGCCAGGCCACGCCCGCCTCGATCTGGACGCTGAACAGGGCGGGGTCCGTGGCCGCCATCTGTTCCAGTTCCGCGACTGCGGCCGCCACCGCGCCCTGCTGTTGCTGCTCGAGCGCATCCTGGAAGCGGGTCTAGAGGGCGATCCGGTCCTTGGGATCGGCGCCGGCGGGCGGCGGGAAGACGACGCCGCGCATGCTGGACGCGCCGGCCGCATAGCCCAGGCTGCGCAACTGCTGCGCCACCTGCGCAGCCACCGGGGCGGGCGGCCTGGCCGCCTGCTGCATGGCCGCCACCAGTTTCGTCAACTGCCCGCGCAACGAGGCCGCCACAGCGTTCTGCTCCGCCGCGCGGTCGCGGGTTTCACCCGGGTCCTGGGCCAGGTCGTACAACTCGGGACGCGGCGCCTGGATGTAGGTGCGGGACTGGTCGCGCAAGGCGTACAGCGGGGAAGAGTGAAAGTGGCGAAACGGGTAGAGGGTTTCCGAGTAGGCGGGGACGGCGGCCAGGGGCCGCCCGGCAATCTCATCGGCCAGGCTGCGCCCGTCCAGGCCCGTCTTCGGCGGCACGCCGGCCAGCGCGCAGATGGTGGGGCCGATATCCACCAGCCGCGCCAGTCCGCGGACGCGGGTGCCGGCGCGAGCGCCGCCGGGCAACCGCACCAGCAGGGGAACACGGGTGGTGCTGAGGTAGACGAAGAAGCCGTGGTTGCGTTCCCCGTGGTCGCCGAGGCCCTCGCCGTGGTCTGAGGTGGCCACCACCAGCGTGTTGTTGGCCAGGCCGCGGCCGGCCAGCGCCGCCAGGAAGCGCCCGATCAGATCGTCCACGTAGGCCAGCTCGCCATCGTACACCCTGCCGGGAAACTTGCCGCGCCAGGCGGCGGGAAGCAGGTAGGGTCCGTGAAGATCGAAGAAATGCAGGAACAGGAAGAAGGGGGCCGCCGATTTGCGTTTCCGCAGCCATTGTTCCGCGGCCGCCTCCACCCGGTCGCCGCGCACCTGCACCTCGCCGGGGTCGGCGCCGGCAAACTGGTGCAGCCGAAAATCCGACCAGTACACGTCGAAGCCGCGCCCCAGCCCGAACCGCCGGTCGAGCACGAATGCGCCGACGAACGCGGCGGTCTCGTATCCCGCGCCGTGGAACTGCTCGGCGAGCGTGGGAACCGACCCGCCCAGCACCTCGCCGTTGTCGCGCACGCCGTGGCGCGGCGGATACAGAGACGTGAGCAGCGAGGCGTGCGCGGGAAGCGTGAGAGGGACCGGAGTGATGACGCGCTCGAACAGCACCCCTTCCCGGGCCAGCCGGTCCAGGTTGGGCGTCGCCGCCCGGCGGTACCCGTAGGCGCCGACGCGGTCCGCGCGCAGTGTGTCGATGGAAATCAGCAGCACGTTGGGACGGCTGCCGGCAGCCTCCGCTCCGAAACCGGAGAGCGCGCCCAACAGCACCATGAGCACCGGGACGAAGCGGGGCATGCCCAGAGGATAGCAGAAGAAGCGGCCGGCACGCGGCCCGGCCGGGGCTCCATCCGGCGCAACGGCGGGTAGTGGGTCAGTTTGAAATTTGGGCGGGTTGCACTGGCCATTCAGGCGTGCCATAGTGAAAACATGCCAGCCCGCTCAAGCATGACCAAAGGCCATGATTTCGCCACCGTAGCCCGCAACGTTGTGGAGCAAGCCATCGGCGAACACTTGGACAGTCGGCCACTGGAGCACCCGCCTGGCGGCAAGAATCCGCACGCCGTAGCGCTTGGCCGGCTCGGCGGACAAAAGGGTGGAAAGGCACGCTCTGCCGCACTCAGTCCGAAAAGGCGGAGACAGATTGCGCGACGTGCGGCAACGGCGCGTTGGCGCAATCAGTCCTGAGTCTCGGGGATCGGCGGTGTTTCCGGTTGCGTCAAAGCTTTCGGCTTTCGGCCCGCCAGTCTCTTCATTGAAGAAACCAACTTCTTGATGTGCGGTTCCGGGGGAAGATCCTCGGGCATGGTGCCCCCAATAGCCCGAATCGTTTCTCGCACCTTTTTGCCCACACCAAGATGTGTCCGCTCGCAATCTTGCTGGCCGCGCACGTGCTCTCTTCGGATCTTCTCTTCGGTTTGGGTGATTCGGAACTCATTCGCTGCTAATTCAACTCGTCCAGACCGATCCAGCAGTGATTCGTTATCGGGGATTTGTTTCTTGCGTTTCACGTCCGCTTGGCGCAGACCACCATAAAGTCCGCGATAGCCAGCGTCATGGAAGAATGCGTAGTTTTGAACGCCAGCGATCTTGGCTGCGCCGACCAGGTTTTTGTTCGCATCTCTGACGCGATCTCGTAACATCACGCGCCTCGCGCCATCTGTTAACTGATCTTGCACCTCCTGGCGACGCGTCTGAACGGCGAAATACGTCTGAGCAAGGCCGATTTCGGGCTTTGATGAGTCGCCGTTCATGGCGATGAGGTAACAGGCGTAGCGCGACAAGAACCAATTGCCCCTCTGGATTTGCGCTCCTTTCCCCCCAGTCATCACTTCATTGGTTTCAATAAAGTGATGAGCCGGGTTGCCTCCCGCGCTCTCGCAAGCCATTCGCGCTCGCTCGATCACCTGTTGAAAATTCTGCCAAAGCGCGTAACCCAGAAGCGGTTGCAGATCACGGGCCATCCAGTATTCAGAGCCATTCTTGGCCACCCTTTTCCTTCGGTCCAATTCGTTGATAATAGGGGACTCGTCCATTGCGCTGATCCTCCTTACCCCGTCAAATATATCGCAGAATATGCGCTGCGAGTGCCATCTTTTTCCATCTTGCGCCACTTTTCCATTCGCGCTAAGATGGTGCAAGAAAGGAAACACCGATGGGAATCAGAGAGGAACTGCAAAAGCGCATCGATCGGAAGCAGCAGGAGATCACCGAATTGGAACTGAAGGCCCGTGAAGCACGGTCATACATTCAGGCGCTTCAGGACTCGTTGAAATTGCTGCCGAAGGATTATTCCAATGGCGGCCGTACCGAAACCGTCCTGCGCCCCGGAAGTCATCTATACCAAGCTCGCGAGGCCATAAGGAAAGCCGGACATCCGTTGCATGTTAACGACATTCTCAAGGCGCTCGGGAAGCCCATCGAAAAGAGAAGCAGAATGTCTCTGGCCGGTTCTCTTTCGGGGTATGCGCGCAAGGGAGGAATTTTCTCACGCCCAGCCCCGAATACGTTCGGTCTGCTTGAAATGGAAAGCGCTAGCCGTGCTGATGAAAATGGACCACCTGATGACTTCGGAATGAGATAGAAGTTGGAAAGTTTTCTCCTCATAATTCATGACCGCTCAAGCATTATGGTTAGCATGAATCGCCTTGATGTTGAGCGCCGCGCCCAAGTGATCCGGTGCCTGATCGACGCAAACTCGATCCGAGCGACTGTCCGCATAACGGGGGTTGCCAAGAACACCGTCGTCAAATTGCTCGTCGAGATCGGTGCGGCGTGCTCGGAGTATCAGGACCGCGTGTTTCGCAACCTGAAGCTAAAGCGGATTCAGTGTGATGAGATTTGGAGCTTTGTCTATGCGAAGCAGAAGAACGTCGGGCCGACGATGCTGGAGCACGCTCACGCTGGCGACGTTTGGACCTGGACGGCGATTGACGCTGAAACAAAGCTCGTTCCGTGCTGGATGGTTGGTGGGCGGGATGCGGCTGCGGCCAGAGGCTTCATTGACGATCTAGTGGGCAGGCTTGCCCATCGCGTGCAACTGACGACTGACGGCCACAAGGCGTATCTGGATGCCGTGGATGGTGCCTTCGGATGCGAGGTTGACTCCGCGATGCTGGTGAAGTTGTACGGGGCCGATCCAGAGGAAGAGAAGCGTTACAGCCCGGCTCAGTGCTTCGGGACTCGAACGGAAATCATCATCGGCGATCCTGATCCTAAGCACATCAGCACGAGCTACGTAGAGCGGCAAAACCTGACGATGAGAATGTGTATGCGGCGGTTCACCCGGCTGACGAACGCCTTCTCCAAGAAGATTGAGAACCACGCCGCAGCGGTGGCGCTCTATTTCATGTACTACAACTTCGCCCGAATCCACCAGACGCTTCGGGTCACGCCCGCGATGGCGGCACGCGTCACTCACCGGCTTTGGGACGTTTCCGACATCGTGGCGCTTTTGGACGAGAAAAAACCAAACTGACCCACTACCCAACGGCGTTGCGCCGGACCGCGGCGGCGTTATATGTTGGGCTCAAGGCACTTCATCCTCATGGCCTTGGCGCATGACAAACGGGGGGCGGGCGCGCTCCGGCTGGCGGCCGTGGTCTGCATCCTGGCCGCCGGGCTGGGGGCCTGGCTGTCGATCCGGCGCGGCCCGGCGCCGGCCGCGCGGCTCATCGTGCTGGGCATCGATGGGATGGATCCGCAACTGTTGCGCGAATACATGCAACGCGGCGAAATGCCCAACTTCGCCCGGCTGGCGCAGCGCGGCGGTTTCACGGAGCTGGCCACCACCTTCCCGCCGCAGAGCCCGGTGGCCTGGTCCACGGTCATTACCGGTCTTGGGCCGGGCGGTCATGGAATCTTCGATTTCATCCATCGCGACCCGGCCACGCTGCGCCCCTATCTCTCGACATCGGCGGTTGATCCGCCGCGCCACCAGATCCGTCTGGGCCAGTGGCTGTTGCCGCTGACCAGCGCCCGACCCCGCCTGTTGCGCCAGGGGAAGGCCTTCTGGCAGGTGCTCGACGAACACCGCGTGCCGGCGACGGTGGTGAGAATGCCCGCCAACTTCCCGCCGGCGCCGACCCGCGCCCGCACTCTTGCCGGCATGGGTACGCCCGACCTGCTGGGCGGCTACGGCACCTTCTCTTTCTACACGGACGATCCCTTCCTGCCGGCGGGCGACGTGAACGGGGGCCGCGTCTACCATGTGGCGCTCCAGGCATCGCGCATCGACGCCACCCTGGAAGGCCCGCCGAATCCGTTTCGCCGCGATCATGCCCCGGTGACCAGCGGGTTCTCGGTGTTCGTCGACGAGAAGGAACCGGTTGCCCGGATCGACCTGGCGGGCCGGCGAATCGTCCTGCGCCAGGGGGAATGGAGCGAATGGGCGCCGGTGTGGTTCGATCTGATTCCGCACGTGCAGGGCGTCGCCGCCATATGCCGGTTCTATCTGAAAGAGGTCCGCCCCAATTTCCGCCTGTACGTCTCTCCCTTGAACCTCGATCCGGCGCGTCCGGCGGTGTCCATCTCGACGCCGGCCGGCTACTCGCGCGAGCTGGCCCGCGACTGCGGCCCGTTCTATACCCAGGGCATCGCGGAAGACACCAAGGCGCTGAGCAGCGGTGTGCTCAGCGAAGCCGAGTACGTGCAGCAGGCGCGACTGGTGCTGGATGAAGAGATGCGCCTGTTCGAGCGCGAGCTGCGCCGTTTCCAGCAGGGGCTTTTCTTCTATTACTTCTCGACGCTGGACGAGAACGGTCACATGCTCTGGCGCTCGACGGAGCGGCCGGCAGCGGGGGCGCCGGCGGGGCAGGCCACTGCGGCCACCCTGGAAGACCTTTATCGGGAAATGGACCGCGCGCTGGGCAAGGCGCTGGCCGTGTGCGACCCGAACACGACCCTGGTGGTCCTCTCCGATCACGGGTTTGCCCCCTTCGCGCGCTCCTTCAACGTGAATGCCTGGCTGGCGGAGCACGGCTACCTGGCCATGCGGCCGGAAGGCGCGGCCGGCGCCGAGTTTCCCGCCAACATCGACTGGGCCAGAACCCGGGCGTACAGCCTGGGGCTGAACGCGCTCTATGTCAATCAGAAGGGGCGCGAGGCGCAGGGAATCGTCGCCGCCGGACGCGATACCGACGACCTGCTGAAGCAACTGAGTGCCGAGTTGCTGGCCGTGCGCGACCCGCTATCGGGTCGGCCCGTCTTGACGCGCATTGCCGGCGGACGGGAACTGTACGGCCCGGGGCATGCCCGGAGCGCCCCGGACCTGGTCCTCGGGTACAATCGCGGGTACCGCGCCGGCTGGTCGACCGTGCTGGGCGGCGCCTTGGGAGCTGCGCTGGAAGACAACAACGACCCATGGAGCGGCGACCACTGCATCGACCCCGCGTTCGTTCCGGGGGTGCTGCTGGCCAGCCGCGCGATTGTCGCGGCCCACCCGGCGTTGGCCGACATCGCGCCCACCATTCTGCGCGAACTTGGCGTCCCAATCCCGCCGGACATGCGGGGGACGCCTGTTCTTTCGCCGGCGGCCGTCGAAGGCGGGCACAAGCATGTTCGGTAATCGCGTCAAGATCGACGAAGACCTGTTGCGAAGAGCCAAGCAGTGCGCCGAGCGCGAGGGCTACGCATCGGTGGAGGAGTTCATCGCCCACGCCCTGGAAAAGGAAATCGCCCGGCTGAACGAGGGCGAGCAACCGGGTGATGACGAGGCCGAGGTTCGCCGCCGGCTGCAGGGCCTGGGCTACATCGAGTAGGGGCGGGCGGCAGTGGCACAGGCTTCCAGCCTGTGGCCGGTTTTTTCACAGCTTCTGACGCGGGACCAACGGGACGGAAGGCGCGCATGGGCTGGATCGATCGCGGATTCGACCGGGTGCTGGGGGCCTGCGGAAGCGGCGCGGCGCCGGCAGCGCTGCTGCTGTGCTCCTTTCTGGCCGGTCTGCTCATCGCCCTGGCCTTCCGCTGGCTGGCCGATGGAGCGAAGATCCGGCGCGCCAGGGACGAGATGCTGGCGCATATGCTGGCCATCCGCCTGTTCCGCGACCAAATCGCCGCTGCCTTATGGAGCTATCCGCTGGCGGGCCGGGCGGCGGTGCGGTATGTGGGGCTGGGTCTTCCGGCGCTGGCCGCCGTTCTGCTGCCTCTCCTCTGTTTATACAGCCAGCTCGAAGGGCGGCTTGATTTCGCGGCGCCGGCCGCGGGCCGGCAGCTCCTGCTCACGGCGCGCTTGCGGCCGGGCGCGGACCTGAACCAGGCACGCCTCGAGGTCCCGGCCGCCGTCCGCGTGACGGCGCCGCCGGTCCACCTCCCCCAGTCCGGCGAGGTTACCTGGCGCATTCAACCGGCGGAGTGCGGCTCGTTTGACGCCCGCCTGGTGGTGGGCGGGTTTCAGGCCGGCAAGCGCATCCAGGTGTGCGACTCATTCCGCAGGCTGCGGCCGGAGAGCGCATCCGCATCCTGGCCCATGGCGCTGTTTACAGCCGGGGACGGGCAGTTGCCGGCGGGCGGTGCTGTGCAGTCCATCACGCTCGACTACCCGGAGCGCCGCCTGGCGCTGGCCGGCCACGAGCTCGACTGGCGCCTGTTGTTTGTCCTGCTGGCCATCTTCTTCGCGTTCCTTTTGAAGCCAATCACGGGAGCCGAGTTCTGAAACGCCGAAGGGACATCTGCGCCGCCGTCGCCGTTCTGGCTTTCGCCAGCGCCATTCCGGCGATGGCTTATGTGGGGCCGGGGGCGGGCTTCGCGGTGGCTTCTTCGTTCCTGGCGCTGTTCCTGGGCTTCCTGTACTCGGCGTTGGCCCTGGTCACGTGGCCCTTCCGGCAACTGCGCCGCCTGCTGCGATCCCGGCGCGCGCTGGGCCGCGCGCAGGTCAGAAGGCTGGTGATCCTGGGCCTGGACGGCCTCGATCCCCGGCTGGCCTCGCGGTGGATGGATGAGGGGGAGTTGCCGAACCTGGCCCGTCTCCGCGATCACGGCACGTTCCAAAAGCTCCAGACCACGACGCCGCCCATCTCGCCGGTGGCCTGGTCGTCTTTTCAGACCGGCGTCAACCCCGGGAAGCACGCCATCTTCGATTTCCTGGCCCGCGACAGGGCCACGTATCTGCCCCGCCTGTCTTCGGCCGAGATCCGGGGACCAGGCCGCCGGCTGCGCCTCGGACCATGGGCCATTCCGCTGGGGAGTGCGAAGGCGCGGGGGATGCGGAAGGCGCGGCCCTTCTGGTGCTACCTGGGTGACGCCGGCGTCTTTTCCTCGGTGCTGCGCGTTCCCATCACCTTCCCGCCGGAGAAGTTCAACGGTGTGCTGCTTTCCGGCATGTGCGTCCCCGACCTGCTGGGCACGCAGGGCACGTTCTCGTTCTACTCGACCGCGCCGAGGCCGGGGGAAGACTCGCGGGGCGGCGTCTGGTTTGGGCTGCAGCGCGACGGGCGGAACAGCGAGTGGTTCCGCGCGCTCCTGCCCGGCCCGCCGGGCGGGAAGGCCGGCGAGCCGGCGGGAACGGGCGTGCCGTTCCGCGTGCGCCCCAGGGGCCCGGACGGAGCCGAGATCCGGATCCTGGGGCGCCGTTTCCCAATTCGCCTCCGCGCCCATTCCGACTGGGTGCAGGTGCGCTTTGGCCCGCGGCTGCGCGCCGCGCACGGCATCTGCAAGTTCTACCTGAAGCAGGTCTCCCCCGAGCTGGAGCTGTACGTCAGCCCGGTCAATATCGACCCGTCGAAACCCTCGCTGCCGATCTCCCACCCTTTCATGTACGCCGTCTACCTCGCCAGGCTCCTGGGTCCTTTCGCCACGTTGGGCCTGGCCGAGGATACCTGGGCCCTCAACGAAGGAGCGTTGGACGAGGATGGGTTTCTGGAGCAGTGCTATCAGAACCACGCCGAGCGCGAGCGGATGTTCTTCGATGCCCTGGACAAGACGCGCGGCGGGGCGTGCATCTGCGTCTTCGACACACCTGATCGCGTGCAGCACATGTTCTGGCGGTTTCACGAGCCGGGACACCCCGCCGCGGCCTGCCATCCCGACCCCGCCCGATACGCCACCGTAATCGCCGATCTTTACCGCCGCATGGACGACCTGGTGGCGCGCACCCTGGCCGCGCTCGGCGACCAGGACCTGCTGCTGGTCATTTCCGACCACGGTTTCGCGTCATTCCAACGCTGCCTCAACCTGAATGCCTGGCTTCACCAAAACGGCTACCTGGCCTTGAAGGACGGTTGCGACGGCAGCGGCGAATGGCTGCGCGATGTTGATTGGTCGCGCACCCGCGCTTTCGCCCTGGGGTTGGGGGGAATCTACCTCAATCAGGCCGGGCGCGAGCGGCACGGGATTGTGAAGCCGGGCCGCGAGAGCGAAGCCTTGAAGGCCGAACTGCAGGATAAGCTGCAGGCCCTGCTTGATCCCTCGGGCGGCCGCGCCGCGGTGCGCCAGGTGATCGACGGCCCAAAACAGTATTCGGGACCGTACAGGAACGACGGTCCGGACCTGGTTGTGGGCTGCCACGCCGGCTACCGGGCGGGGTGGGATTCGGTGACCGGCCGCGTGAAAGGCGAAGTCTTTGAGGACAACCGCAAGGCCTGGAGCGGCGACCACTGCGTCCACCCCGACGATGTCCCGGGCGTGCTGTTCAGCAACCGCAGGCTGGAATGCGGGCGCCCGGCAATCGTCGATATCGCGGCCACAGCCTTGGACCTGTTCGGCGTCCCCGTGCCCCGCCACTTCGATGGCCGGCCCTGGCGCATGGCCCCGCAGCGGCCGGCGGGGACCGAACCGGCCGGATGACGGCGTTGGCCCCGGGCCCCGCGTGACGCTTCTTAACCCGCCTTCTTTTCACCTGCCAGCAGCGAGCGGCCCTGCATCTCGCGCGGGATGCCGTAACCGGCCAGATCCAGCAGCGTGGGGGCCATATCCAGGAGCCGCGCGCCCGTGTATTCGCCCGACAGCGGCAGCCCCGGGGCGGCTAGGATGAAGGCGCCGAACTGCGCGTGGTTGCAGGCGTCGGGGCCCGTGTCGTTCTCCTGCACGTGAAAACGCGCGTAGCCGATTCCGCCGATCGACCGCCAGCGCAGGCCGCCGAAGTGCACGATCAGGTCCGGCGCGACATTCCGCACCTGCCGGTAAATCTGTTCGGGCTTGAAGACCTGCGTCCCCAGCGGGAGGCCCGCCTGGTCGGTCAACGCTTCCAGCCGCGCCTTCAATTCGTCGCGGAACGATTCGTAGTCGGCTGCCGGGACCGTTCCCTGCGGCTCGCGTCCCGCCACGTTGAGAAACACGCGGGCGTAGTAGCCGCCTTCGCTCCAGGCCTTGGTCCGGCGCCAGTCAATGTCCAGTTCCGCGAACGGAGTGACCTGGGAGGGGTAGTGCCGCAAGGCGAGCAGGCCTTCGCGCGCCAGCCATTCGTTGACCGCGAAGCCGCCCTCCAGCCTTTGCGCCCCATGATCGGAAGCCACCAGCACCGCCGTGCCGGCGGGCAGCAGGGCCAGCACGCCGCCGATCTGCTCGTCGAGCCGGCGGTAGTACTCGGGAATCGCGTCTTCGTGCGGGTTCCCGGCCGCGTATTGCGGGTGGCTCTTGTCGAAGCAGTCCCAGAAGCCGTGGTGCATGCGGTCCAGGCCCATATCCACAAACTGCAAATAGTCCCATTCGTGCTCCGACATGAGCCACCGGACCGCTTGCCATTGCTTGCGGCTCATCTCGAAAATCTCGCTTTTCAGCCAGTCCTTCTTATCGGTGCGAAAGCCTTTCACGTCCACCGGGTAACCGCCGACCAATTTGTTCAGCTTGTGCGCAATGGCGGCGGGCCGCGTGAAATCGCTGCGCCGGGGGTCGGGGGTAAGGAAACATCCCACACTGATGCCGTTGACGCGGCGGGGCGGGTAGTTCGGCGGCACACCGACGATGATGGCCTTCTTGCCGACGCGCGCCAGGGCATCCCAGATCGCCGGCTGGTCGATCGATCCGGAATCCGCCACCCCCAGGCCGGCATAGGAATGGTCGAGGCGGTTGCGGAAGCCGTACACGCCCAGCGAGCCGGGGTCCTGGCTGGTGGCCATGCACATCCAGGCGGGCACGGTGATGGGAGGAATGACGCTTTCCAGCCGGCCGTAGATCCCGTCGCGCATCAGTCGCCGGATGTTCATCAGGCGCTGGTCATGAAACAGGATCTCGGGCGCTGCGCAGTCCAGCCCCAACACGCATATTTTCATCGGTCGTCTCGCATGCCGCCTGTTCTTCCCGGCATTCACCGGGAGAAACGGTTGATCTCATGCTAAATTGCGCCGGGGCGCGGCGCAAGCGGGGCAGCGCCAGACATCGCGAAACCGGGTACTGTTCTATCAGAGTGTTGCTGACGGTAGGGCTATTTCTGTGTTGCTGTCATCGCTGGGGGCGCGGTGGCATCTGGAGAAGCGGGAGGTTCTTGATCGCGGACGGCAGCAGCGGCTGATTTAACAGCTTCTGAAAGGAAATCTTCATCCACCAGGGCGCAGCCCGCTTTGTTCAAAACGAGAGCCCTCTTGGTCTTTCTCAAAAACTCCATCCCAACCAACGGGCGGGCGGCATTAGGCTCAAGAACGATCACTCCATGGGTGTGTTCCTCACCCAAGATCACTGCGCCAAACGCCAGGAGTTTCGGCTGTGAACTCCCGTCTGCCAGCGTCCAGCTACTGGTTCCATACAACGTCAAGGCCAGCGGGAACGACTCGGTCAAGGGCATCATCAAGAATCCAGTGAAACCGGTGTCCACCAATGCCTCAAATTCCTTTTGGAATTTAGGATCGATGCCGTAGACGCTGATCTTGATGACCGGATGACCCGCGTTATCCAAAGATCCAGTCAGAACCGGCTTTGCCATCGTCTTGGGAGTAGCTCGCCTGAAACGCGCTGGGGAAACCCACCCTGATGAGATGAAAAAGCGCCTGCGGATCGTTGGCCCGAGCGTTCTCCAGTGCCTCATCGGGGGTTTCGCCAATTGTGGCGTCCTGCGACCTCACGTTAATGGCGACGAATTTTCCCAAGTGCTTCGCCTCGTATTCTGCCTGATACTTCTGCTTGTAGATTTCCTCTCCAAGCTGGGCGATAGCCCTGGGATTCAGCGACGGGAGATGTGTCATGGCAGCCACGTGCGTCCCTCCACGTGCGGAGACTTTACGCCGATTGATCGGCAGCACGCAACAACTACTTTAACAGGCTCCTGGCCGATTGTGAATCCCCCATTCGGCAGAGTGTTGCGTTGCCTCAGTTCAGCAGATCCCTGAGTTCCCAAACCTGATCGGCGATGCCCGCTTCCATAGCCGGCGTCACCCGCAGGCTGCTGTGAACCTGCACGAAGTTGTACCAGGCGAAGGGACTATAATCTTGAGCGAGTATTGGCAATGTCCCGGTTTTGGCTTGCACGGAAAGAATCTTGGTGCCTATACTTTGGCTGACGGCCATTAGTATATGAGATATCACGACCGCGGGCCGTTTCCACGCCGGAGTGGCAACAACCATACCCGGGTGGCAAGACAACGGAAGGCCGATATGAATCTGACTCAGCTTCTGCAAATGCCGGTCGAGGAACTGCTGCGCGGCGCCCGCCTGGGCGTGCGCCTGTTCCCCACCATCGACGCCATGATCGAGCATTTCGCCGATTCCATGGCCTCCGAGCTGGAAGCCAACAATGGGGCGGGCCGGCCCACGCGCTGGATCGTGCCGGTGGGCCCGACAGCCCAGTACTGGCGATTGCTGGAGACCTGCCACCGCAAGCGCATCAGTTGGAAGAACGCCTTTATCTTCCAGATGGACGAGTTCCTGGACTGGCAAGGCCGGCCCCTGCCCACCACCCACCCTCTCAGCTTCCAGGGATTCATGCGGCGGAACCTGTACGACAAGCTCGATCCGGAATTACGGCCTCATCCGGAGAATCTTCATTTCCCCGATCCCTTCGCGCCGGACGCCATCAGCGAGGCGATCCGGGCCGTGGGCGGCATCGACACCTGCTTTGGCGGGATCGGCTACCACGGGCACGTGGCCTTCAACGATCCGCCCATCTCTCGCTGGTACAAGATCAGTGCCGAGGAGATGCGGGAATCGCTGACGCGGGTCGTGGTGCTCGGCGACGATTCCATCGTGGTGCAAAGCATCGCCTCGGCCGGCGGCAGTTGCGATTCCATTCCGCCGATGGCCATCACGCTGGGCATGAAAGACATCCGGGCCTCGAGAAAGATCCGCCTGTACCTGGCCGGCGGCGCGCGTCATTGCGCTGTTTTTCGAATCGCCCTGCTCGCCGATCCTACCTCCGACTACCCGGCAACGTTGCTGCAAGGGCATCCCGATTGCATTGTCCACACCGACGAGGCCACCGCGCAACCCGTCCGCTTGTCGCTGGCCTGGGGCGTTCCCGGCCGGTGAGAGGCTTCGCCGGCCCGATTCTTCAATCCTCTCTGCCGCCGGCGAGCTTGGAAAGCATGACCAGAACGATGGCGCGCGCCGCATCCGCATCGTCCAGTCCCAGCACGCCCGCCATGTACCGCCCTTGGCGGGCAACGACGACTCCGCCGTAGGCGCTGGCCTTCCCTGTGAAGGCTTCCTCGCCGAGCTGCTGAGGCCGGGCGGCAATCGACCCGTTCGTCTCCACAAAGTCGCGGTATTGCCGAAACCCACGCTGGGCCTGACGGGCGTCCCCGGCGCGAATCAGGAAGAGCCGGTACTTCGCATCCTTTTTCGCGTACTCCACGATGTAGCCGTTGTGGAGGAATTGCTGGCCGAGCACGTCGCGGGCCAGGAACCGCTCGCTTCCGCGTATTCTTCCTCCCTCGGGGAACACCGCGAAGAGTTTTGGAGGAGCGCCCCGCGGGGGCAGTTTCCTGGAAACGACGGCCGCCAGCTCCATCGAGGTTGCGGCCATGGTCGGGACGGGCGCATCGCCCACGATCTTCACGTAGTATCGGTCCTGCCAGAAGAACAGCGCGTTCTCGGTCCGATAGCCCTGGCTGCCCGTATCGATAGCCGTTCCCTCCGGGGACCGCTCGGTCGAGTAGATGCCAAAGGCATTGAGCGCATCCCCCATATCGTAGATGTCCACCGTGAACTCGAGCTGACCGGCGGGGTGAGTGACGGCGAAAGCAGCGACCTCCTTGAAGCCGTAGGCCAGGTATCCCGGAGCGCCTCCATCGATGTACTTCCAGAGGTTGCCGGCGTTGTAGTATTCCGCCGCCCTGGTGATTTTGAAACCCGGCAGTTCCGCGGCCGTGGGAACCAGCCGGGCCGTGGCCTGAGCGCAGAGGGTCGGTGACGATGCGGCCCAGAAAACGGCCGCGAGCATGGACAGGAGCAAGATGCGGCGTTCCATTCAGTCTTTGCCCGGTTTCTCGCTGAGCACCTGCAGGTTCTCCTTGACCTGCTCCATGTTGCCCATGGCCGCGGCCGCAACCTGGACGGTGTCATGCCGCACGACCCACCGGATGGCCGCCTGGAACGACGGCCTGCTCTCTCCGGGCGGCTGGTAGGGCCCGCCGGAGCAGGTTTTCATGGCCACAATCCCCATGCCGGCCTTCCTGACTTTCTCCAGCTCGGCATCCAGGGCGGCCTTGTCCCACTCCCCGCGGCGCCCACTGTTGGAATGCTTATAGGCGCCCCGGTGATTGTAGGCAATCATGGCCACGTCGTAGAGCCCGATTTCCACGGCCGCCCTCAGCAATTCGACCTGGTTGGCGTGGGCGGAAAACCCGCAGGCCCGAATGCGCCCGCTCTTCTTGGCCCTTTCAAGAAAGGCCACCACCTCTTCATTACGCAAAACAGCAGGCGACGTCACTCCGTGAAGCAGAAGCACGTCGACGTAATCCGAGTCGAGCGCCTTCAGGCTCTGGTTCAGGGAGTTGTTCATTATCTCGCCCACGCGTGGGAACATGGGGGAAGCCGCGGGGGCATCATCGCCTCCCTGGCGGTTGATCCTCACTTTGGTTTGGACCACCACACTGTTGCGGATTCCTTTGATCAACTCCCCGATCATCACTTCGTTCTGCCCGTTGAAGTAGCCGCGGCCGGTATCGAAGAAATTGAGGCCGGCATCGAGCGCCGTCTTCAGCAGCGCCCGCTCCATGGTGCGCGAGGCGCCGAAGCCGAGTGGGCTCACCTTGATTCCGGTCCTGCCCAGAGTGCGTGATTCAGCCGCCGGCCTGCCCTCCGCGGGGCGGCCGAAGGGCCCCTGCCAGGGGCCCATGACGGAACAGCCAAGGACACCTGCCGTTGACCTCTCCAGAAACTCCTTCCGAGTGATCTTGCCGATTCCGCTCAATCTCGCCTCCCCATGTTCTATGCGGTCCCGCACCTATGCGTTCAGGTTCTGCAGCCAACTGCGGTCCATGGACGCAGTCATAAGTTGCTTGGCTGTCTGGGCATCGCCGGCGCGAATCAATTCCAGAATTCTCCCGTGCTTTTCCGTGATTTCCACCAGCTCGGCAACCGCGTGGTGACTCTGGTGCATGACCATGAAGGCAAACGCGAACAGCCTGGTTACCAACCTCTCCAGGACGTCGGCCAGGCAAGGGTTCCCGGTGGCTGCCCAGAGACCGCGGTGAAAGTCGAGATGCCGCGCCTTGAAGTCACTCACGTTGCCCTGGCACGCCGCTTCCCGCATCGCCCGGTACGATTCTTCGCACTGCGCCAGGGAACGCTGTGGATCCGCCGCAAGCATGTCCAACGCCGCCAGCTCCAGCGGCAGCCGGACGGCATAAATCTGCTCCACCTCTTCGACGGTCAGCTTGGTCACAAACGTCTTGCGCGGTTTCCGCCGCTGAATGAAACCCATGTGCTCAAGCTCGATGAGCGCCTCGCGGACCGTTGCCTGGCCGACACCCAGGGCGCCGGCCAGACGGGGTTCCGTCAGGCGCTGGCCGGGCTTCAGCTCACCCTGAATGATGGCCGTTCGAATCTGCTGAACCACTACCTCCTTTGCGGAGGGGCGCGTGATCGCAGTCAGGCTGGACGCCGGCGCCTCCAAAGCTGCGGCTTGGCCTTCTCTTGAGTTCATCGTTTTGATTCCTCCCTGGGTGTTTAAGCGCTGCGGTTTGCGATGTTTTCGTTTTGTCGACCCCGGCAGCGCAGGCGCAAGTATGCCCCACGGGCTCATCGCCATCACAACAAAATTCACAAGCGGCCAGCAGTTTAACGCTAATTGCTTGTCAATAACAAATAATCGATGTAAGCCCAAGCGGGGCGCTTGGCCCGGCTGCCACGCGCAGTTTCCAAGGGCGGAGAATCAGGCGCCGGGGGCGCCGAACTTCTCACTCCAGCGGATGCGTCCGGTCATCTGCATCACCACGAACAGCGTCAGGATGGACCCGATGGTGATAACCAGGCCGGTCAGGCCTTTGAAGAAGAAGGCGTAGGAGAACAACACCAGGTAAATCAACTGGGCGAGGCCGGCTTCCACGGCCGCGAACCGCAACCCTGTCACCAGCCGCAGGTAACTGACCACCAGGAAAATCGAGACGGCCGAACAGATGACGAAGGCGGCGTGGATTGAAATCTGGTCCGCGAGGTAGGCCAGCAGCAGGTGGAACGAAAAGAAGGCGGCAGCCAGAAAGAAATAGTTCACCGGGTGCAGCTCGATGCCGCGCAGCGTCGTGATCACCAACATCAGAAAGAAGAAAAAGAACAGGGAGACCGGGGCGAAAAAACTGATGCGCCCGGCCAGAGGCCCCGGCTGCAGCTTCTCCGGCATGGTCACGCCGATCTGGAAACCGGAAACCAGGTTGGTGTAGTTCCAGGCCAGCTCCCAGCCGCCCGCCGTCTCCCGCTTTTCGGAAGGCGAAAGCGTGTTGCCGGGGAAATCGATGCCCTTGAAGTTGGTCGCCACTTTCAGCAGGAAGTTGCGGACCTGGGCCACCTCGCCGCCCAGGTTGTAGCGCCAGCTATCCAGCCCCTGCGAGCGGTACGAGACGCGAAGCACCGCCGTTTTGCCCGGCGGCACGCGCGCCGTCCCGCTGGCCGAAGTTTTTTGGTTGGTCACCTCCAGGGGCGCCCCGTCCACCGTGAACGCCAGGTCGTCGTAGATGGCCTGCGCGGCCGGGAAATTGAGGACGAAGGTCGCCAGTTGCTCCCGGTCCGTGGTATTGCGGAAGCCGTACTGGCCGCCGAACGCGACTTTGTAGGTGCTGTACCACAGCAGCCCCTTGCGGCGGTGGTCGAGATCCAGCCGCACGTCGATCGTGCTGCGTTCCAGCGGCAGGGCGATGGTCTCCTTCTGCTCGCTGGTGCGCTTTACGGTCTTGCCCTCCTCCACCGTTACCACCGTCCGCGGCGTCCAGCGGTCGTAGCTCGCGGTTGGCGGCGCTTGCTCTTGCGGTGCGCCCCAGATCGAAGCGACGCTGCGCCTGAGGGAAGCGTCCGAGTCATAGCTCCGATAGAAGACGGTGCTACCCAGGATCATCCAGGCGACCGCGGTGCACACGAAGATGAACCCGATGGCCACGATGCGCTTGAGCATAGCCGGCTGCCTCCTGGTCTGTGTTTCGGCCACTTTGCAATGCAAAGTAACAGACAGCCACGCATATTAGCTCTCAAAGAAATGCCCTGTCAAGGCACTTTTTTGCGCAAAGCGTCAGGCGGGAATCGAACCGGCAACGGAGGATCCAACCTCCGACACCCACGGCCCGCAATCCGACGGGGACATTGCAGTACCAGCCATGCTCGGGTGTTGGCACGCTGCGAAATGCAGTGTGCAGCACAATGCATAGTGTTGGAAGAGGCCGACGAGGTGCTGGCGCCTGAACTGCTGGTTCCCGAGGTGGTCAACACGGTTTGGAAGTACCACCAATTCGAGAACCTGAACCTGAGCACATGCGACCGGGCGCTGGAGTTCGCTCTCGGCCTCGTGGACGTGCTGGTTCCCTGCCAGGAGTTATATCGGGAAGCCTTCCTTTTGGTCCGGACCGCCCGACGACCCGCGTACGATATGTTCTACCTGGCACTGGCCCGGCGCGAAGATGCCGCCTTTCTTACCACGGATTCGGCTCTGAAGAAAGAAGCGGAGCGGCAGGGAATCCGGGTGCTATAGCTGCGACGCCAGTGCGCGGCTGCGGCGCGAATGCCCAGCGGTCCGCGGTTTCCTGAAGCGAAGTGACAGCGGACGCAGAGTGCCGGTGGCCGTACCTCAAATCAGCAAAAATGGTGCCCGGGGCGGGAATCGAACCCGCACGGCCCTTACGGGCCAAGGGATTTTAAGTCTGCCCGAGGCTGCTACAGGAACCAAGTCACGCAGACAAGTGACAGAAAACTCAGAGTGGCGCTACCGGATCGTCAACGAGCGCGACCTGGGAAGCGCGCTCTTACAGACTCAGGCTGCTCTTGCCCAGAGCAAAGAGCGGCGCGTTGTTC
>JAPKYU010000568.1 GCA_026394175.1 Acidobacteriota bacterium
GGATGGGGTTGGGCGCTACGCCGCCGTAGACGCCGGAGTGCAAGTCGTGGCTCGCGCCTTCGACGTGCAGCTCGCCGTAGACGATACCGCGCAGGCCGACGCAAATGGTCGGCAGCTCGGGCGCAAACATCTCCGTGTCGCAGATGACCGCGGCGTCGGCGGCCAGCCGCGGGGGCTTCTGCTTCACGTAAGCGGTGATGTGCCCGCCGCCGCTCTCCTCTTCGCCCTCGATCAAGAACTTCACGTTGACCGGCAGCGCGCCCTTGGTCTTGAGGAAACCTTCGACGGCCTTGACGAGGATCAAGGTCTGTCCCTTATCGTCGCAGGCGCCGCGGGCATAGATGTTGTTGTTGCGGATCTCCGGCTCGAAGGGCGGCGACTTCCATTCCTCCAGCGGGTCGGCCGGCTGCACGTCGTAGTGGCCATAGAGCAACAGGGTAGGTTTGCCCGGAGCGCCCAGCCACTCGGCGTAGACCAGCGGGTTGCCTGGACCCTCGATCAGCTCGGCGCTGGCCAGCCCGGCGCTGCGCAGCTCTTGGACCAGGAACTCTGCCGCCCGGCGGATGTCCGGCTTGTGCTCGGGAAGAGTGCTGATGCTGGGGATGCGCAGGAAGGTTTTCAGCCCTTCCAGAAAGGATGTGCGGTTCTGTTCGTAGTAGTTCATTTCAGCCTCGATTCTTGGTCTGCCGGGCGGGGTCCAGAAGCTCCTTGAGCCGGGCCTCCGGAATCCCGCTCTTCTCACGAGCCACTTCTAAAATCGTGCGACCGGCTTCGTAGGCCTCTTTAGCCAAGGCCGCCGCCTTATCATAGCCGATCTCCGGGACCAGCGCAGTTGCCAGGGCCAGCGACTGCTCAAGGAAGGCTGCGGCTCGCCCCCGGTCCGCCTCCAGATCTCGCACGCACCGTTCGGCGAAATTGCGCGTGGCGGCGCTGAGGAGCTCGATCGATTCCAGCAAATCGTACGCCATGACGGGCATCATGGCGTTCAGCTCGAAGTTGCCGGCGGCGCAGCACCAAGTGATGGCCGCATCGTAGCCGATCACCTGCGCGCAGACCATCAGAACGCTCTCTGGGATAACCGGGTTGACCTTGCCTGGCATGATGCTCGAGCCCGGTTGGACGGCCGGGAGCCGCAGTTCTCCGAGGCCGCAACGCGGGCCCGATCCGAGCCAGCGAATGTCGTTGGCGATCTTGGTCAGGGAGACGGCGTAGGTTTTCAGAGCGCCGCTCAGGAAAGCCACGCCGTCTCTGGCGGCCTGCGCCTCAAAATGATTCTGCGCTTCGCGAAACGGCAGCCCGGTGCGCCGGGCGATGAGCCGGATGGCCGCGGGGGCGAAGCCCGGCGGGGCGTTCAGTCCCGTGCCGAGGGCGGTGCCGCCCAGCGGCAGCTCGTAGATCCAGTCCAGGGCGGCGTGCACCCTCTCCAGCGAAGCCTCGACCTGCCGCAGGTACCCCCGGAACTCCTGGCCCAGCCGCATCGGCACCGCATCCTGCAAATGGGTCCGGCCAATCTTGACGACATCGTCGAATTCCTCGGCTTTGCGGCGCAACGCTTCGCCCAGGCGGGCCAGGGCCGGCAGCAATTCCCGCCGCACCAGCTCCGCGGCCGCGATCGCGTCCGCGATATCGCCTCGGTACACCAGCACTACGATGAGATGGTCGTAGCTTTGAGCGTCGCTGCCGTTGAGGTCGATCGCGCGCCTCAGTTCTTCGAGCGCCCGATCATGGTCGCCGAAGTGCA
>JAPKYU010000189.1 GCA_026394175.1 Acidobacteriota bacterium
CGCGACATCCTGCTGCAATTCCTGGTGGAATCGTCGGTGCTGGCCACCATCGGCGGGGTGTTTGGCGTAATCGGAGCGGTGGCCGCGGTCCGCATCCTGGAGGCCACCACCTCGGTTCCGGCGGTGATCCCGTTCAGCGCCATTGTCCTGGCGGTGGGGCTGTCCACCATAGTGGGCATGTTTTTCGGCATCTATCCGGCGCGCAAGGCCGCCATGCTGGACCCCATTGTGGCCCTGCGCTCCGAGTAATTGCGGATTGCGGAATGCGGATTGCGGATTGGGTTCCGGACCAGCTTCCGGCCCAAATCCGTAATCCGCAATCCGAAATCGAAATGCGGCAGGACGTCATCAGCGCGATGGGCATGGCCCTGGGCACCATCCGGGAGCAC
Organism: Acidobacteriota bacterium; assembly: GCA_026394175.1. Lineage (GTDB taxonomy): Bacteria > Acidobacteriota > Terriglobia > JAJPHL01 > JAPKYU01 > JAPKYU01. The sequence goes on from JAPKYU010000189.1 coordinate 390, forward strand.
AAGCTGCGCTCCTTCCTGACCGTGCTGGGCGTCATCATCGGCACCACCACGGTGATCGCGGTGGGCTCCATCATCGCCGGTTTGAACGAGAACGTGATCGAGTCCATCCAGAGCTTTGGGACCAACACGGCGTTCGTTTCCCGGCTGCCCGCCGGCCCGCGGTTCGGCCGCCTGACCCGCGAGGAGCGAATGCGCAAGCACCTGACGCTGGAGGACGCCCAGGCCCTGGTGGAGGCTTGTCCCGACATCATCAACGCCGCGCCATCGATCTTCCCCAACTTCGAATCGGGCATTTTCGGCCTGATCGCCCGCTACAAGAACGAAGAAGTAGTTGGGCTGGATTACCGCGGAACCACGCCAGCGTTCTTTACCGTCTATGGGAACGCCTCGATCAAGGAAGGCCGGTATTTCACCGAAGCCGAGAACGAGCACAAGCTGGACGTGATCGTGATCGGCGAGGACCTGGCCCGCGCCCTGTTCTCCAAGCTGAGCGCCGTCGGCAAACCCATCCAGATCAACGGGCACAGCTTCGAGGTCCTGGGCGTGCTGGAGAGGCCGCGCGGGAACTTCACCGGGATCGGCGGAGAAGACCGGCGCGCCGTGGTCCCGTATTGGACCTTCCGGAAAGTTAACCCCAACGCCAAGGAGCACGGCGTCCGGTTTGAAGCCCGTGAAGGGCGGCTGGACCGCGCCGTCGATCAGGCCCGTGGGGTGCTGCGCCAGCGCCGCAGCGTTCCGTTCAACAAGCCCGACGACTTCTCCATCGCCACCGCCGACAGCCTGGTCGAGCAGTTCCATGCCATCACCGGCGCGGTGGCCCTGGTGATGGTGGTGCTCAGCTCCATCGGGCTGATGGTGGGCGGGATCGGGGTGATGAACATCATGCTGGTGTCGGTCACCGAGCGGACACGGGAGATCGGCGTGCGCAAGGCCTTGGGGGCGCGCCGCCTGGACATCGTCTGGCAGTTCCTGCTGGAGGCCATGACGCTGACCGCCGGCGGCGGCCTGATCGGCATTGCCGTGGGTGTCGCGATCAGCGCCACGATCCGCTGGCTGGTGCCCTCGCTGCCCACCACCGTGCCGCTGTGGTCGGTGGCCGCCGGCCTGACGGTCTCCACCAGCGTCGGCCTGTTCTTCGGCCTCTGGCCGGCGGTGAAGGCCTCCCGGATGGACCCGGTCGTGGCCCTGCGCTACGAATAGGGTATCCGTCCGGTAAACCCATCTTCTCCCTTTGAAAATCGCGAGTAATACTCACTGGCGTTGACCACAGGCGCACGGCTCGACGTGTGCGCGCACACATGGGTGGCAACCGGGAGGATGTCGGATGGCGAACAATAACAAGACGGATGCGGAGAAGCATCGTTACTGGCAGAGGACAATCGGCGAAGCGGCGAGGAGTGGGGCGTCGATCCGGGAGTTCTGTCGGCAGCGGCGGCTGAGAGAGAGTCAGTTCTACTGGTGGCAGCGCCGATTGAAGGAGAGGCGGGAACAACGGACGCTTGGGAAGAACCAAGGGGCGCCGGGCAGCGGGCTGGCGAGCTTCGCTCTGGTCAGCGGCGAGCCGGCGACGACGGACGCCGGAATCGAGCTGGTGCTGGGCGGCGGGCGCCGGCTGCGAATCAGCAAGGGGGTGGATGGGGAGACCTTGCGGGCTGTGTTGGCGGCCGTGGAGCACGAGGGATGCTGAGCTTTCCGGCGGCGATCAAGGTGTATCTGTGCACGGTGGCCTGCGACATGCGGCGCTCGTTCGACGGGCTGTCGATGATGGCCGAGCATATCATCCGCTGCAATCCGTTTTCGGGCCATCTGCTGGTGTTCTGCAACCGGCGCAGCGACCGGGTGAAGATTCTGTACTGGGACCGGGACGGGTGGGCCATCTGGTACAAGCGGCTGGAGGCGGGCACCTACCAGTTTCCGTTCGCCGCGACGGGGCGCAAGGAGATCGCGGCCTGGGAGTTGGGGGTGCTGCTGGAGGGAATCGATTTGACGAAGGGCCAGCGGCGGAAACGGTACAGCCTGCCGGCGGCGATGAGCCAGGAGCCAACCCAGAGCAGCGCGGTACCGCCCTCGACAACCGTGCCGCCGGGATAGCCCTTGGCTTCGATCAGGATCGTCTTCGCGCCGTTGCGGGCGGCGGCAATGGCGGCCACCACTCCGGCGGTGCCGCCGCCGGCCACGACCACATCAAACCTGCGGGCGGGCAGTTTCCTGGCCGGTTCGTCATATTGCTCCTGAGCCATCCCGGTCTGCGCGGCGGCGCCGAGGCTCAATACGGTTTTGGAAAAGTTGCGTCGATTCATATTTGCTCCCAATCAGCGTTGCCACGTAACCGCGACGGCGTGTGACGAATACCAGGGTTTGACGGTGATGCGGCCCTGCGAGTGCTTGCCCAGAATGCGAACGGTCTTGACCTCACCGGGCATCAGGTCGAAGTAGTTATCCTCGAAGAACCATCCAGACGGATCGCCGTTGGCATCGCCGTCGAGCGTGACCGTGCGCGCAAATTTGTCCGCGCTAATGGAAAGCGCGCCGTCCTTCACTTGCACGCTTAGTTTCGCGGCCGGGAATGCGACGCGGCGTTCGATATCGGTTAGCGCGTTGGCGCGTGCAATGACGCGTCCGTTCGCATCGGCGAGGGTTGCAAACAAGATGTGCTCGCGGCGGAATGCTCCGATCCCCGCTTCATCCAGCCGGACCACCACGGCGGACTTACCCGGTGACACCTTCACTTCTCGCACGATTTCCTTGCTGATTGTGTTGCGGTCGAGATGGAAGAGCTGAATGCGCACGGTGCCGCTGACGGTCTCGCGGCTGTCGTTCACCGCCCAGAGATAGATGTAAGTGCCGATGTCGAACGAGAGCATCACGGGCGCATACGCCCGTCGCAGCGCGTAGTAGGCGTGATACGGCTCCAAAAAGTAATCGACTTTGGCGGAGTAGATCTGCGGCCACGAGTCGTTGAACTTCCAGACGATGTAGCCGCCCGAGCGGCTTGGCCCGGACGGGTCAGTTGCCGGGCGGCCGCGGCGCTGGCGCTCCACGGTGTCCTGGTAATAAAGGGCCT
>JAPKYU010000544.1 GCA_026394175.1 Acidobacteriota bacterium
CGGTGGGAAAGAACCTGAAGGTCCGCGACCTGCGCTCCGATGAGGTGCAGAAGCAGACCGACGCGCAACTGCTGGACATGATTGCCAAGGGCAAGGGCAAAATGCAGGGCTACGAGAAAACCCTGGGCGCTGACAAGTGCCAGGACGCCGTCGCCTACATCCGCACGCTGAAGAAATAACCCAAGGGCTCACCACAAAGGCACAAAGAGCACAAAGCTCACCAAGCGTTCGGCATCGTGACCTTGGTGCTCTTGGTGTCTTTGTGGTTCCCTTCTCCCTCACCCGGTTTTCAGCATTTCATCCCAGGTGACCTCACGCTTCTGCTCCACCGCCATCCTTCCCAGGATGGCCGTCAAGGTGCTTTCACCCGACGTTTGCGCCATGTTGGCCGGCCTCTTTCCGACGATGGAGCGGAAGAAGGTCTCGACCTCGTCGATGGTGATCTCGCGTTTTGAATCGGCGCGCTCGATCAGGCTGCGGTCGCGCAGGTCGTCGGCGTTGGCCAGCGGAGAAGAGGGGATCGGGCCGTGCAGCTTGTAGTAGGTCCGGGCGGTTTCCAGCACGCCCGCGGAGCCGAAGAACTGCTCGCGCACCTCGCGATACCCGGCCGTGTGCTTGGCGCTGAGCAGCCAGCCCTCGAGGCCTCCCGGATAGAAGAACTGGATGTCCTGGTGGTCGGTGGTCCAGTCGCCATAGCCCACCGGATAGCGCAGCCCGCCGCTGCCGACGGCGCGCACCGGATGCTTGTCGCCCGCAAACCAGTTCAGCGTATCCAGCCCATGGCAGTCCTGCTCGATGATGGGGCCGCCGGACGTTGCCATCCACCGCCCCCAATGCCGGATCTTCTGCTCCTCGGGCGGATAGGGCGACTTGAAGGCGCCCGGCGGCGTCCCACCCAGCACCCAGAAGCTGGTCATCAGCTTCATCTCGCCGATCTTGCCGGTGGTCAGCAGCTCCAGGGCCTTCAGGTATTCCGGGCTGTAGCGCTGCTGGAAGCCGAAGAAGATGACCCGGTCCTTGGCGGCTTTCTCACCGGCGCGCATCAGGCGCTTGACGCCGGCCACATCGGCGCCCGCCGGCTTCTCGCAATAGATGTGCTTGCCGGCGGCCACCGCGGCTTCGAAGTGCTCCGGGTGCAGGAAGACGGGCGTGGCGATCAGCACGGCATCGAGGTCGCGTTGCCCCAGCAGCTCTTTGTAATCCCGGTAGGCGCGAGCGTTGTCCGCGCCCGGGATCTTTTTCCTGGCAGCCTCCAGGCGGTCCTGGAAGACGTCGCAGACCGCGATCAGGCGGGCATTCGAGTCTTTGGTCATGTGGGTGCCCACGTAACTGCCCCGCCCGCCCGTGCCGATGATGCCGAATGAGACGGCCGAATTGGCTTCGGTGCCGAAGGCCGTCTTGGCCTTGACGATCAGAACCGAGGACGCCACGCCGGCCAGCGCCTGCCGGCGGGTGAATTTTGAATCGGGCATGATTCCTCCTTTAGCCGCGGATTCCGCAGTTCCGCCTATTCTAACCCGCGGCTGAATCAAAGTTCACTGGAAGAGGGGCGCGAAATTCGATACCATTCGGTGGGCATCGAGGGATTCGACTTCCAGCCCTACAACGGCGGACATTTATGACGCCATCCGAGAACCAAGAAAAACTGCATCGTCATCCTAGATTCCCCTGGGCGGCATTGGTGTGCCTGGGGATGCTGGCTTCGATCACCCCGGGCTGCGGCGGCAAAGGAGCTGCCGGAACTCAGAAACGCGGCGAGGGGGCCGTGCCGGTGGCCGTGGCCACCGTCGCCCAGCGGGATGTGCCCATCGACGTCGAGGTGATCGGCAACGTCGAGGCCTATTCCACCGTTGCGGTGAAGGCCCAGGTGGGCGGCGAACTGGTGAAGGTCTATTTCAACGAGGGCGATTCCGTTCACAAGGGCGACCAGCTTTTTGAGATCGACCGGCGCCCGCTGGAAGCGGCCCTGAACCAGGCCCAGGCCAACCAGGCTCGGGACCAGGCCCTGTTCGGCCAAGCCGAAGCGAACCTGGCCCGCGACATCGCCCAGCAGGAGTATGTCCAGGCCCAGGCCGAGCGCTATGCCGAACTATTCAAGAGTGGCATATCCTCAAGAGACCAGACCGAGCAACTGCGGGCCAACGCCAACGCCATCAGTCAGGCGGTGAAGGCGGACCGCGCGGCCATCGAGAGCGCCCGCGCACAAATGGCGGCCGGCAAGGCGGCAATGGAGAACACCACGGTCCAGCTCGGCTACACCACCATCCGCTCCCCGATCGACGGACGCACCGGCAACCTGATGGTCAAACAGGGCAACATCGTGGTGCCCAACTCCATGGACTTGATGATCATCAACCAGATCCAGCCCATCTACGTGACGTTCGCGGTTCCCGAAGCGCGCTTGTCGGAGATCAAGAAGTACATGGCGCATGGGAAAGTGCCGGTATTTGCACAGTCGCAAGATGCAGAGAGCGCCAGGGAAGCCGGCCTGCTCACTTTCGTGGACAATGCCGTGGATCTGACCACGGGCACCATCAAGCTGAAGGCCACGTTCCCCAACGCGGAGCGGAGGCTGTGGCCCGGCCAGTTCGTCCGTGTGGTGGTGCGCCTGGCCATCCAGCAGAACGGCATCGTGGTCCCCAACCAGGCGGTGCAGACCGGGCAGGAGGGCCAGTTCGTGTACGTGGTGAAGGCCGACAGGACTGTTGAGCAGCGGCCGGTGCTGGTCGGCGCGCGCGTCGAGCAGGACTTGGTGATCGATCGGGGCCTTCGGCCCGGCGAAACGGTGGTGACGGAAGGGCAGTTGCGCCTGGCGCCGGGCAGCCGCGTGCAACTCCGCGGGGACCGAGGGGGACGGCCGGAAGGCGGTCCAAAGTCCAAAGTCCAAGGTCCAAAGTCCAAGGTCATGAACAACTAGCCTCTCTGGTCTTAGGACCTTGGACCTTAGACCTTGGACCTTGGACCAGCGGTTTTTGGTGCGGCGTGAATCTGTCAGAGATATTCATTCGGCGGCCGATCGCCACCAGCCTCATCATGCTGGCCATCGCGCTGTTTGGCGTGGTGGCCTATCGCGCGCTGCCGGTCAGCGACCTGCCCAACGTTGACTATCCAACCATTTCGGTTTCGGCCAGCCTGCCGGGCGGGGACCCCAGCACCATGGCCTCGGCGGTGGCCACCCCACTGGAACGCCAGTTCACCACCATCGCCGGCCTGGACTCCATGAGTTCGTCCAGTTCCAGCGGCAGAACCTCCATCACCTTACAGTTCGACCTCGGCCGGGACATCGACGGGGCGGCCGTGGACGTGCAGACCGCGATCGCCGCGGCCATGCCGTTGCTGCCGGCGGGCATGCCCTCGGCTCCCTCCTTCCGCAAATACAATCCGTCCGACTCCCCGATCATGTTTCTGGCGATGAGTTCGGAGACGCTGCCGCTGTGGGTGCTCGACGAGTACGCGCAGAAGACCATCGCGCAGCGCATTTCGATGATCAACAACGTCGCCCAGGTGGAGGTGCATGGCACGCAAAAGTACGCGGTGCGGGTCCAGGTGGATCCCGACAAGCTGGCCGCCCGGCGGATCGGCATCAACGAAGTCGACACGGCGCTGCAAAACTGGAACGTGAACCTTCCCACCGGCACGCTCAACGGACGCGAGCGCGCCTGGAACGTGCTGGCCAGCGGGCAGTTGATGAACGCGGCACAGTTCCGGCCGGTGGTGGTGACCTGGCGGCGCGGCGCGCCGGTGCGCCTGCAAGATGTCGCCAACGTCATCGACAGCGTGGAGGACGACAAGACCGGCTCCTGGCTGTACACGGCGGACCGCGGCGTGCGGTCCATGCACTTGATGGTGATGCGCCAGCCCGGCAGCAACACCATCGAGGTCGCCGACTCGGTCCGGCGGTTGCTGCCGGTCTTCCAGGCGCAGTTGCCGCCCTCGGTGCAGCTCGCCGTTCGTTCCGACCGATCGAGCAACATCCGCCAGGCCTTCAAGGATATCCAGTTCACGATGCTGCTGACCCTGGTGCTGGTGATCAGCGTCATCTACCTGTTCCTGCGCAACGCCTCGGCCACGCTCATCCCCAGCCTGGTGCTGCCCTTTGCCATCCTGGGCGCCCTCAGCGTGATGTACCTGCTCGATTTCAGCCTGAACAACCTGTCGCTGATGGCGCTGATTCTGTCCATCGGTTTCATC
>JAPKYU010000253.1 GCA_026394175.1 Acidobacteriota bacterium
TGGGTGGATTGCTGCGCCGCCGGGGTCTGGACGAATGGCCGCAGTTCTGGAACGTGCTCCGCGGGGAAATGAGCGTAGTGGGACCGCGCCCCGAGAGGCCGCACTTTGCCGAGGTTTTTCGCCGCAACCTGGCGGCTTACCCGCTGCGCCAACGGCTGAAAGCCGGTATCACCGGATGGGCGCAGATTCACGGATTGCGCGGCGACAGCGATATCTCCGCTCGGCTGGCGTATGACCTGTACTATTTGCGCCACTGGTCCCTGGCATTGGATTTCAAGATTTTGCTACTGACACCGATCCGGGCCTTCCGGGGAGGGCAGTGGATGCCCGTCCGGTCTGCTCCCGCGTCCCCGCCGGCCGCGCTTTCGACGCGGGCGGATCCGACGCTTGACGGAGTTTCGGAGACACGCGATCATGCCCCCTCCATTTGAGTTGACCGCTTACCTCCGTGCAATATTCGATCGCTGGAAGCGAATCGCGGTCGTGGTCGCTGTCGCTTCCGTCGTTGCCCTGCTGATCAGCCTGCTGCTGCCTAAGAAGTACGAGGCCACGGTTCTGTTGTCCGTTCAGCCCGCCGGCTCCGATGCGCGCTACCCCGCTTTCATGAGTCCCACGTACCTGGAGTATCTGCATAGCTACGAACAGGTACTCCAAAGCGACGGATTACTCGCCCGGCTGGTGAAGGATGTCAATCTGGATTCCGGCCCGTACTACTACACGGTGGAAACCTTCCGCGCCACGGCGCTGGATCTGACGCTGGTCCGGAACACCAACGTGCTGAAGGTACGGGTGCGTTTCCCCGACCCCTCGAAGGCCCACCAGATCGCCCTGGCGCTGGCCCAGATCGGCGTTCAGATCAACTCCGACGCCAACTCAGCGGAGGCGGACCGTGCCTCCCGGCTGGCTCAAAAAGAGGTGGAGGATGCGCGCCTGCGCCTGGCGGCCTGCGATGCGGCGATCCAGAATTTCCGCCGGGACAGCCGCGAGAACGAGATCGGGCGCCAGTTGAACCAGCAACTGGAGCGCAAGATGGCGTACCAGGAGAGGCTGACCGACGCGCAAGTGGAAGCGGCCGAGCAAGAAGCATGGCTGGCGTCGCTTTCCGCACAGCTTCGACAAGAGCCCGGGAGCCTCCGCCCGCACAGCCGGGAACCCGCGGGCGAGGCGCTCAGTCCCACACCGCAGGAAGAGATGCGCCAACAGACACAGATAGCGGCTGCCGATCTGGAACGGCTGCGGGCACGCCAGAAGGCGCTGCGCGCCGAGCTGGCTGAGCTGGAAGCACCACTGGAACGGAACCGCGTCGCACTCGCGTCGCTGGAAGCCCGTCGGCGGCAACTGGAGCGCGATTACGAAATAGCCCAGAGCGCGGTGGTAGCTTCCACGAACCGGGCCAACGATACCCGGTTCAGCATGGCCGCCCGCCGTGAAGAGCTGCGGATTGCCGATCCCGGCGTAGTGCCTTCGCGTCCCAGCAGCCCGCGTATCATGCTGAACGTGCTTTTGGCTGCCGTATTCGGGCTGCTGGCCGGCATCCTGTACGAAACCTGGGCCTGGAACTCCGGCCGGCAAGGCGCCGCCTGAAGCGTGGGGGCCGCGTCCCCGGGGCAAGTCCGGACACGGGCGCCCGTTTCATGACCACACCGTTCGCTCGCCGGTCTCCTGACGCGGCGCCGGAACCGGCCCGCCTCAAAGTGGCCATCATCCATGACTGGCTGACCGTGCGGCGGGGCGGCGAAAAGGTGCTGCAGTCCATCTGTCGCTTGTACCCGGGCGCGGATGTGTTCACGCTGTTCCACATGCCGGCGCGGATCGGCGACCTGGTGGCGGGTCACCGGGTGACGGCATCGTGGTTGAACCGTCTCCCCGGTGCGGCACGCTTCTATCGCTTCCTGCTGCCGTTGATGCCCGCCGCTATCGAATCGTTCGACCTCCGCGGCTACGGCTTGGTCATAAGTAGCAGCCACGCGGTGGCCAAGGGCGCGGCCATCCCTGCCGGGATTCCGCACGTCTGCTATTGCCACACACCGATGCGCTACCTGTGGGACGTCGCCGGCGACTACTTTGCTGTGGGGCGCTTCCCGAGGCTGCGCAAAGCGATGCTGGCCGCGTGGAAGAACCACCTGCGTGCCTGGGACCTGCGCTCCAATGCCCGGATCACGCGTTTCGTCGCCAACTCGGAAAATGTAAGACGGCGGATCCGGCAGCTTTACGGACGAGGTTCCGCGGTCATTCATCCCCCGGTGGATGTCGATTTCTTTACGCCCGCTCCAGCCCAACCGGCCGGCGATTATTTCCTGATCGTCTCCGCGCTGGAGCCATACAAGCGGGTGGAACTGGCCATCCGGGTGCTGGACCGGCTGAAGAAAAGGCTGGTGGTGGTTGGCCATGGATCGCAGGCGGGCGCGCTGCGGCGGCTCGCCGGCCCGCGCGTGGAGTTCGCCGGCTGGGTCAGCGACGAGTCCCTGCGTGAGCTCTACCGTAGCTGTCGAGCGGTCTTGTTCCCGGGGATTGAGGATTTCGGCATTGTGCCGGTAGAGGCGCAAGCCTGCGGAAAACCGGTGCTGGCATATGCCTGTGGCGGCGCTCTGGAAACCGTGCTGCCCGGCCGCACAGGGCTGTTATTTGCCGAGCAGACAGAAGAATCACTGCAGGCTGCCGTCCGCGGGCTCGATGATTTCCCGTTTGATGCCAACGCCGCGCGGACCAACAGCCTGCGATTCTCGCGGCCGCGTTTCGAAAGCGCCTTCCTCGGATTTATGACCAATTTCCTGGCCGCTCCCGATAACGGCGGCCGCGTCGAAGACACGGTGGCAGGGGCCGGCATGGCGTCCGGCGGCAGCCATGAGCCCGCGCTGTCCAACGAGCAGCCGGGATCCAACTAACCGCATAAGGGCGCGCCGCGAAACGGCGCAAGGGCGAGACCGATGGGCTTGGGGCCTCAGAGTTCGCAAGCGTTCACCGAACACGGGGAGCCACGCAGGCGGGCGTGGTGGCCGCTGGTCGCCATGGGCGGCGCCGCGGGTGCGGCCGGCTTGGTGCGCGATGTTCCGGCAGCGGGCGCCATCGTACTGTTGCCGGCCTGCGCCGCGCTTTTGTTCTTTCTGCTCTCGAACCCCACCGCCTGGATTCCGCTGTTTATCGCGCTCTCGCTGCTGCTGCCGCCGCTGCCGCTCAGAATCGGCGCCGATGAAATACCCGTGCATCCGGCCAGCCTGGTTTTTGCCGCGGCCTGCCTCGTCGGCTGGGTGCGCATCAGGGAATGGCGCATCGATCGAAACTCGCTCTCGTTCACCTCGCTGGCGCTGCTTGCCGCCCTGGCTGCTTCCCTGCCGTGGGCGTTTTTCTATTCGGGCGCGGTCGTCGGCGCGCAATCCGTGTTGCGGTGGTTGCTGCTGTTTCAGGGGTTCGTGGTACTCGCCTGGCTCGCCTGGGGGCCCGTTCCGGAAGGCTGGGACGACAGATGGCTGCTGCGGACCATGGTGGCGGCGGCGCTGCTATCTTCAGCTTTCGCCATCGCCGATTTCTTCTATCAGTTTCCGGCTACCGTCCGTTTTTCCCAGCAGTACATCTACCTGGGCGACGCGCCGCATCGCCGCGCGCAAGGCGTCTTCTACGATGCCAGCGCGCTGGGTGACTTTTGCGCCATGATGCTGGCGCTGATCCTGTCGCTGGGCGGGAAGGCGCGGCGCGCACTGCGGCTGCCGGGCTGGCTGCTCTGGCTTTCGGCGCCTCCCCTGGCCATCGCCCTGGTGCTTTCCTTTTCACGCGGCCCCGTTGTAAACTTGGCCGTTGCCCTGGTGGCTCTGATTTGCCTGCGCCGAAAACCCGGGTTGAGCGTGCGCGGTGTGATGGGGGGGCTGGCCCTGGCGGCCGCCGTGGCCCTCTGCCTTTGGCTGGCGGCCCCGGAGACGGCTGCCCGCTACGTGCTGCGGCTGGAATTCAGCCTGTCCCAGTTCTTTTCCTATCCCAACGAAGTGCTGTCGCGGCGATTGGATGCCTGGGGGTTCCTGCTGCGTTTCCTGTCCGAGAAACCCTCGATTCTCTTGCTGGGAATGGGCTATAAATCGCTGCCCTACAGCGCCTATTTCCACACCCCGGTTGTCGCCGATAACATGTACCTCAGCTTGCTGGTGGAGACTGGGGTTCCGGGACTGCTGGCCCTTTTTTTGTTTTGTGGTGCCCTGCTGGCCTGCGGCTATGGGCTCAGCCGGCACAGCGACGCCGGCATCGCGGGACTCGGCTCATTCCTTTTCGCTTTTTGGTGCGGGCAGATGGTGCAGATGCTTTCGGGCGACATCCTGACATACTGGCGGGTGACGCCTGTCTACTTCGCCATCTTGGGTGTGGCGTTGCGCCGGAGCAGGGGATGAAGGGGCCAGCGCCGAAGCCACGCACCGGACGGCGGGTAATCCTGTTCATCGACCAATCTTCCGAACTGGGCGGAGGTCAGCGGATGCTGCTCGACCTGCTGCCCGCGCTGGGAGGGTCTTACACTCCGGTCGTTTGCCTGCCGGGTCCGGGGCCCTTGGCGTCAGAGTTGGAGCGGAGCGGAATCCGTTGGGAGCCGTTGGCGGTGGGCAGCTATGGGTCGGGCAGCAAATCGAAGGCGGATTTGTTGCGTTATGCGCTGCGTCAGCCCGGCCTGGCCGTTGGCCTGGGCAAGCTCGCCGAGGCCACCGGCGCGGCGCTGATTTACGCCAATGGGCCGCGCGTTTTTGCGTGTAGTTCCTGGGTGGCGCGGCGCCTCGGCCTGCCGCTCATTTGGCATCTGCACCTCGAATTGCGGCTGACGCGCGACCGGCATCTGGTGTCGGCTGCCGCCCACCTGGGCCGCCCGGCGATCATCGCCTGCAGTCATGCCTGCCTGGTGCCATTCCCAGCACGCGGAATCGTTCGCCGCAGCGCGGAGGTGATCTACAACGGGGTGGCGCCCGTGGAGTGGCGCAGCCTTCAGGCCGTGTCATCCTCGCGACCGCGAGCGGCTGCCTTTGCCGGTGCACAGCCTGGCGGCTGTGCCACCGCTCCCCTTATCGGCGTAGTCGGCCGGCTGCATCCGGACAAGGGGCAGGCCGACGTTTTGCGATCGGCTCCCGAGGTGCTGCGCGTTTTTCCGGGGGCACGTTTCCGCTTTGTGGGAGCGGCCCAGGACCAGCGTTATGCGCGGCGGCTTCACCAGCAAGCGGCCGCACTGGGCTCGAACCGCGTCGAGTTTCTCGCGCCCGCCAATGAACCGGCCGCCGCGCTGGCCGGGCTGGATGTGCTGGCCGTTCCCTCGCACCGGGAAGCGGCGGGGCGGGTCATCATGGAAGCATTTTCGGCCGGCATTCCGGTGGTGGCAGCCGACGCCGGCGGCATCCCCGAGGTGATCGATCCCGGCTCCAACGGCCTCTTGTTCCGCTGCGGCGATGAGAGGGAACTGGCGCGCGCACTGCTTCAGGTGTTGAGCGACGAGAACCTGCGCCGGGCGCTTATTCGCGGCGGCCGGGATAGTTACCAGCGCCGCTGGCGAGTGGAGCGTTTTCGCAGTGAAGTGCTCCGGAAAATAGGATCCCAAATAGGACCGCGGACAAGATGCCCACCAGCGCCAGCACAATGAACAGGAGCGCATAGCCGCGGATCACGATCAGCATCCCGGCTGTCGCGCCGATCAGCGCCTGCACCCCGAACATGAGGAAAAGGTTGGCGGCGGAAGCCGCGGCGCGGTGTCCGGGCGGCACCCGCGACATCAACAGATTCTGCAGCCCCGGTTCGCTCATCACCTGCAAGCTGATGTAGATCATGTAGATTGCGGCGGCCGTGCCCAGCGTGTGCGTCGGCCACAGAGCCAGCACGCCGGCGGAGGCCAGTAACTGGGTGGCGACCACGGCGCGCACCAACCCCAACCACCTAACCAGCGGAGCCATCAGAAGCGCAGCCAGCGCCTGGATGACGTGGGCGAGAGCCATGACCCCGCCGATGGCTTCCAGCGACGCGCCAATGCGGTTTCGCAGGTAGATGTTCAGGAAGGGATGAAAGCCGGCTCCAAAGGCGTACCACAACCCCACGGCGGAAAGAAAGCGGAGCAGAAACCCACGGGCGGAAGAACGCCGCAGGAGCGCCAACGAGCCCCACCCGGTTTCGCCGGGCGCGGTCTGCCCGTCCGTTTCCCGCGGAAACCGGACCGCGACTGCCACAACCAGCGCGCCCAGGGCCACCGGCACGGCGGCCAGCAGCAGCGCCCAGCGCTTCGCGGCCGCCTGGCTCGTCACCCCGATCCAGCCCGGCAGGTGTCCCGCCAGCATTCCGCCGGCCGCTCCCACGCCGATCGCCAGCGCGGTGTTCAGACTGAATGCGCGCGCCTTCCGCTGCTCGTCGGCCTGGGACGAGTGCGCGGTGAGCGCGGCGATAGCCGGGAAATTGGTGACGAACCAACCTGCCAGGAAGAGGCCGGCCACCAGGCTGGCTGCCGACAGTGCGGGTCCGGCGACCAGGACCCGCACAATCAGCGATGCGGTTAGGCCCGCGACGGAAACGACAATCGTGGCCTTCAAACCGGCGCGACGAACTAGCGCCGCGGCGGGTAACGTGCCCAGCAGCGTGCCCAGCGTCATGGCCGACGCCAGACGGCCCATCACGTCTTCCCGCAAGCCGAGGTCGGCCAGGTACAGATTGAACAGGAAGACATGGACATACATGCCCAGGGAGACCAGGACCACGGCCACGAGATAAATTCCAAGTGCGCGCTTCAATCGGGATCTCGAATCTGCGAAGCCGGAGTAGCCCCCGGATCGGGTCCCCATCGCGATGAAATCAGCCAGGACAAGGCGGCCCGCGGGAAGCCGAACAAGGCGCGCGCATGATACAGAGCCCGCGACACCATGAAAGCGCCCTGGCGCCCCGCCCGCAGCAGGCGTCGTCCGGGTGACAGCGTACCGGCGGGCAGATACACGGCATCGATGGGGCCGGGAATCGAGAGCGGAAGCAGCCGCCGGCGCAGGACACGCAGGCCGTCGCGCCAGCCGGCCACAAAGCTCAGTTGCAGCAAAGCCTCCTCTTTGCGCCGGTGCCCCGGCTGTACTGCGTCGCCCGAGAATTTCTCGAGCCATGCCCGCGCGCCACACGGAACCAGTTGCATCTCGGGCTGGGCTTCCGGAGCCAACCGGCAATGAAACACGCGGACGGCCAGGCCGAAGGCGGCAGCGCAAAGACGCCGCAGCGGGATGTTCGGCGAAGCCCGCCAATCGTGCCAGAAGCCGCGGTCCTCCGCGTGGTTCTCCAGGAACTGCGCGATTTCGTAAAGGTGCGAGAGGCGCAGGCTGCCTCGGAATAGATGCCGCAACATGTGCAGAGCGCAGCCGGCGAGCTGATCCGACAACTCCAGGGAGGGGATGCCGTTGCGATCCACGAGGCGGGCCAGTGGTTCGGGGTCGAAGCCCAGCGGGATGCATTCGAACACTGAGTCCCAAAGACGAAAATGCAGCTCAATGGCGGCGGGGATGTCCACGTCGAAAAAGTCTCCGCGCCACTCCCATCCGGTCTTACGCGCCAGGGCGGGCAGGTGATCGGTCGGGCCCTCGGCGGCGGTCAACGGTTCATGGCCCCGCGCCACCAGCAATTCGTAAGCAGAGCGGGCGTGCTCCTCGGAAAGATAGAAATCCAGGTCGTACTGCACTCGGTCGCACGCGTCGGAGACAAAATCAGGTTCCAACGTCACGCCTTTCAGCACCGCAACGCGGAGACCGGCGGCGTGGAACAACGCCAGAAGTTCCGCAATCTCCCCCCTTCGCCTTTCCAAGCGCACGCAGTTTTTGCGGACACGCTCTTCGTAGTCCTGGCAAAAAGGCGTTTGTGAGGCGAGCCCCGCGCCCCGGAGGGCGCGCCAAACATGGAGGGTGAGGCCCGACCGGTCGGTATAGGCCAGCAGGCGGCGATGGGAGGCCCCGTCCAGCGCAGCCGCCTGTTTGCAGGCGGCCAGCGCCGTCGCCCGGTGGAAAGAGAGGCAGGCGGCGGCGAGTGGCGGCAGGTTTCGGCCGCCGACAAACCCTGTTGGGTGGCCACCATGACCCTGGCCCGCGGGTGGAGTTTCGGCCCCCTCGGCGGGAGGTTCCGGCGGCGTTGCTGGAATCGTGTCGCTCTTCATGTTTTACAGATTCAGCTTGAGCGCGATCTGAATCCGCCGCGGTTCTCCCACGGAAAAAATCCGCCCGAAGAACGGCCCGAAATCCGGGTACGGACCCGGAATGCCGAAGTTCGGATGGTTGAAAGCGTTGAAAAACTCCGCGCGAAGCTCCAGGCTGCCCGATTTGCTGAAGTGAAATCCGCGTCGCAGCGCGAAGTCCATCACGTTGTTGCCCGGACCGGGCAGGATATTTCTCCCCGCGTTGCCGAAGGTGAACGGAGCCGGCGCTGAAAATGCGTTGGTGTTAAAGAAACGCTCGGGCGACCGCCGGTCGCGTGGCAGCGTCACCTTCTGTCCCGGAACGACGTTGGGCCGGTTGGGGGTGTCGGAATTTGCGGGTGCAAAAGCGAAATAAACAGGATTCAACGGCGTGCCGTCTTGCAGCAACAGCATGCCGCTCACGCTCCAATTCGACAGCAGCGCCGCCAACACCGGCGAAGCAGACACGAAGCGGCGGCCACGGCCCAGCGGCAGGTCGTAGACGAAATTAAAAGTCAGGCGCCTGCGGACATCGAAAAACGAAAGGCCGCGCTCCAGGCGCAGGTTCCGTTCGTCCTGCGCTCCGAAGTTGGAGAAGCGCCCGGGGATGACCCCGTCGGAATCGTCAATCGACTTGGCCCAGGTGAAGCTGCCCTGGAATTGCAGCGAACGCGAAAAACGCTTCTCGGCGCGCAACTGCAGGGAGTGG
>JAPKYU010000640.1 GCA_026394175.1 Acidobacteriota bacterium
TCGCTGGAGCCGACGCTGGCCCGCATTTGACCGCTGCTGACGAAAGTCGTTGACCGGTCATTCCCATTCCAGCGCACCACCGAGTTGGAAACGAAACCGGTGCCGCCTACGGTCAGCGTAAAGCTCGCTCCGGCGGCAATGTCGGTGGAAGGCGACAAAGAGGTGAGGGTGGGCACCGGATAGTTGAAGGTGAACGAGACGGCGCTTGACTCTCCTCCGGCCGGTGCGGGGCTGGAAACCGTCACATCGGCCGTTCCCGCCGTCACAATGTCACTGGCGGGAATCGCGGCCTGCAACTGGGTGCTGCTCACAAAGGTCGTTGGCCGATCGCTCCTTTTCCAGCGAACCACCGACGAGGAGACGAAACCGCTGCCAGTGACAGTGAGGGTGAAGCCCGCCGAACCTGCGGTGATGCTCGAGGGTGATAGGGAAGTGATCGCGGGCTTCGGGTTTCCGACTGTGAAGTTCGCATTCGCAGTTCCCCCGCCCGGTGGAGGGTGAAACACGCTCACCTGAACTGTTCCCGCCGTGGCAAGATCACTCGCGCTAATCGAAGCGCGCAGTTGTGCGTTGCTGACGAATGTCGTCGGCCGGTCGCTGCCATTCCATTGCACCGCCGACGGGGAGAAAAAGCCACTACCGAAAACGTTCAAGGTGAAGGCCGCCCCCCCGACCACGCTACTCGAAGGCACTAAAGAGGTGATGGAAGGAGCGGGGTTGTTGATTGTGTAATTGACGGTATTCGACGTTCCGCCTCCCGGCGGCGGGTTGTAGACGGTGATCCGGACGATGGCTCCGACCGCCGTGTCGGTGTCGGGAATCGCAACCCGCAATTCCGCACCTGACGCGAATGTCGTCGGCCTGTCAATGCCGTTCCACCGGACGACCGACGACGAAATGAAACTGGAGCCACAGACACGCAGGGTGAACGCCCCGTCTCCTGCGGTGAAGGCGCCCGGGGAAAAAGCTGTGAAGGTACCACACGGAGTGTACCGCTCTCCCAGCACTGGCACGGGGTTCAGTGTCTGTGCCGGGAGCAGGCTGGCAGCGAGGATGAGCGCGATGACGCAGCTTCCGACTCGCGCTCGGACCCGCATGTGGTTGTCCGCCTGCGCAGGCGTCCGGTCCTTGAAAGATCGTTCCCCCCGCTCGAGTGTCGCCCAGGCGGGGATGAAACGTTCGCCAAGCATATCACCTTCCTCAAGCCCCGAAAGTAGCGTTCAAGCTAATCCAGAGCAGAATGGAAGTCAAGCAGACGCCGCCGCTGTAACGCCGGCATCTTGCCGGCCCCGGGGCGGCCCGACGAAGTCGGGCCGTCGCTTGAAGCCTCGCTATTTGCTGCGGCTCGCCGCGGCGCGCCGGGGCGTCTGTGGGCCGGCAGGATGCCGGCGCTACCAGGGGAGCCGCCATGGCGACCGTCAGCGACCGCTCTCGGCATTCTCCACTCCGCATTCCATGGAACTGTGTTATAAATCGAGTAGCGGTCTACGTCTGGCGGTAAGGGGAGGCTGTCGATGAAAACCGGTGCAAATCTTCCACCGAGAATCAAGCCCAAGAAAGGGGACATGCGGGATATCAAGGGACGGCGAAGCATGTTCGTCGCGCCGCCTGGCGGGATGTCCCGAACCCGCTATGCCGGGACGTCGCGGCGGCATAAATAGCTTCTTCCGCGCATTTCTTGCCTGCACGATCGCCCTTCCGGCATGGTTGGCCGGCAGCGCTGACTCACGCCCCAACGCTTCACGCCCGGCCGATCCGGCCCTGGTCGAACGCCTGGTCCAAAACCAGCGGGCGGCGATGAAGCGGGTGGAACAGTACCTTTTCCGGCAGCACGTGCTGGATGAGAGGCTGAACGAAGACCGCAGCGTGAAGCGGCGGGAAGAGCGCGAAGAGATCGTCTGCTTCTACGACGGCGTTCCGCTCTATAAGCAACTGGTGATCAACGGCCGGGCCACCGGCCAGCGCGAAACCGATCCCTGGCCCTCGATCAAGCGCGACGAGAACTGGCGCAAGCAGGTGCGGCGCTTCGATGAACGCCGCGCGCGCTACGACCGGATTATCGCCGAGGTACCCAAGGCTTTCTCCTTCACCTTCGAGGGCGAGGAGGCGGTGGACGGCCATCCGGCTACGGTCTACCGGCTGACACCCAAGCCCGGCTATCGCGCCACCTCCCGCGAGACCGAAATGCTGAAGCACGTGACCGCCCGGGCCTGGGTCGATGAGCGTGCCGGCCATATGCTGCGCCTGGCGGCCACCGTGGAGCGCGACTTCGACATGTGGGGCGGCCTGCTGTTGAAGGTCCACAAGGGCGCAACCTACGAGCTGTGCCAGAAACCGTTCCAGGGCATGTGGCTCCCTTACTTCGCCGAAGAACGGTGGAGCGTCCGTATCGGGCTGTTCAAGTTCCTCGGCCAGCACCTCAGAACCGAGCGCAGCGACTTTCGCCCCAATCCGCTAAAAATACAGTTTCAGGGCGAACTGGATGCGCCGCGGCTGCTCGTTCAGCGGCGAGACTGTAGGCAGCGATGAACTGAACCCCTGGCGGCCGAACACTGCCTGCCCGAAGCCCGGGGATTCCAGGTTGGAGTCGGGGTTGTTCAGATTGGTGTGGTTGAAGGCGTTGAAGAACTCGGCGCGGAACTGCAGCGACCCGCCCTCGCCCAGCAGCCGTAACGGGAAGCTGCGGCTCACCGACAGGTCGGCATTCCAGAATCCGGGCCCGCGAAAGGCGTTCCGGGGAGCATTGCCGATTCTGCCGTCTGCCGGGGCGGAGAACGGCTTCGGGTCGAGCATTATAACCCCTCCGGGCACATTGCTTCGCGGATGCAGGTATGCCTGGCCACGGTCGTCCTTGCCGAGGAAATCGGCGCGGTTATGGATCAGCAGGCCGCCGCCCTGCGGCAGATAGAGTTCCGTGCTGTGTACCGTGAAGGGGAAGCCGGAACGGAAGCCGGCCAGCGCGGCGGCCTGCCAGCCGGCCGCGAACCGCCGCCACCCGCGGAATTTGGGCGCCTGGGCAATGACGTTGAGCACCAGGTTGTGAGTCTGGTCGAAGTCGGCGCGCCCGAAATCGGCGCTGGGATCGAACTGGCGGGTAAACCCGGTGAACAGTTGGAAGAAGGAGCGGACATCGGCAATGTGCTTGGAGCCCTCCCCCGGTGGAAGCGGATCGCTCTGCACGTCCCGGGTGTGACTCCAGGTGTAGGAGGCCTGGAACTGCAGTCCGCGAGACCAGCGGCGGGTCAGCCCAGCCTGGAACCCGGTGTAATTGGAATGCCCCTGGTTGCCGTGGTAGCTGATGTCGCCTGTGGCTGGATTATAGCGGCCCAGCGGGTTCTCCTGGGTCAGCGGGAGCGACCAGGCGCGATTGATCATGTCCGTGGTGATCAGGCGGCGGCCCAGCGAACCCGTCTGATTCACTTCCACCACCGTATTGGCGCCCAGTTGCCGCTGCAATCCCAGGAACCAGGACTGCGAGTAAGGGGTGCGCAGTCCCCGGTCGACGGCCACCGTGGATGAAGCCATCAGTGAGGCCGGAGCGACGCCGGGGATGGCATCGTGAGCCGGGATGGTGTAGCGGAACTCTCCCATCAGGAAGGTCCCCAGGGCCAGCGTGTTGTTGCGGGTGTTCAGCCAGATGTTGTTGAACAGGCGATCAAAAAACAGGCCGTAGCCGCCGCGCAGCACTGTCCGGCCGTTCCCGCCAAGGTCCCAGGCGAAGCCGAAACGCGGCGCAAAATTGTTGCGGTCGGGCTGATACAGCGGCCCGCTTGCCAGCCGCCCGGACGCGATCCGTTCTCCGATCCAACTGCCGCTGCCGAACACGAAGTTGTAATCGCGCGTGCCCTTGCCCGGCGACGGCGCCCCGAAGTACTCGAAACGGACTCCCAGGTTGAACATCAACCGCGGCCTTATCTTCCAGTTGTCTTGCAGGAAGGCGGCGAATTCCTTCTGGGTGTAAAAGCGCCGGAAGTCGGCGTTCACGGCCGGCCTGCCGGTCTGCCGGTTCAAGGTCAGGAAGAGGAAGGAGGGGTCGCCGCGAAGGAAATCGAAGATGCCGTCAAAAATGTAGTAGCCGTCCCGTCCGGGTGTCACCAGCGAATCGCTGGCCGACTGGCGCAATTCAAAGCCCATGCCCAGCGCGTGCTTCCCGCACAGCCGGCTGAAGTTGTCGAGCACGTGGCGCACGGTGTCCTGGAAGGAGTAGTCGTAGGCCGCTTCGCTGCCCGGCAGCGCGATAGGGTCCATCAGCAGGCCAATGGTGGGCGTCTCGGGATGCGGCCGGAAAGCGGCGACGACAGTGCGGCTGTAGCCGAACTTCAGCTCGTTGGAGCCGCCGGCCAGGTCCCGCGTATAGTTGGCGGCGAAATTCCACCCTCGGACGGCCAGCGGCGCATTCAGCCCGGGATACTCGCTGAAGATCCAGTCGTCCGAGGTCTGGCGCGACAGCGAGTAGCGGGCGCTGAGTCGGTGTTTCCCGCCGGGCGATCCGTAATCGGCCCGTCCCAACGCCAGGGTGTGGCGCTGCACCAGCGCTTGCGAGAACACCCGGCTGGTAGCGTAGAACACGCCGGGGATGGGGTCGGCTATGGGCGGCGGAAACTCCTGGAGCAACTGCCGGGCCAGGCCGCCCTGGGGCGCCAGCGCGATCAACTGGCTGCTGGGCAGGTAAATCTGCGCCTCCTGGCTGCGGCTGGCCGACCGGGAGCGCTCGAAGTTGCCGAAGAAAAAGAGGCGGTCGCGGCGCAGCGGGCCGCCCAGCGATGCGCCGTACTGGTGCTGGCGGAAGGGCGGCTTGGGCAGGCCCTGCCAGTTGTCGGAGAAGGAGCCGGCGTTCAGCCGGTCGTGGTTGAAAAACTCGTACAGCGTGCCGCGCAGGGCGTTGGTGCCGCTGCGGGTGATGGCGTTGGCGATGAAACCGGATGCCCGGCCGAACTCGGTCGAGAAATTGTTGGTGTTCATCCGGTACTCCTGCACGGCGTCGGCCGATACGCGGGCAGCCGGCCCGGTGACCAGCAGGTCGTTGTTGTCCACACCGTCCAGCAGGTAGTTGGAACTGGCCGCCCGCTGCCCGTTCACCGAAAAGCCGAGCCCGCGCGCGGTGGCGTTGTCGGAGCTGACGCCGGGTTGCAGCACCAGCAGCGTGTACACATCGCGGCCGTTCAAAGCCAGCTCCAGGATCTTGCGCTCATCGATGAGGCTGGAAAGCGAGCCGCTCAAGGTTTCCGTTGTCGGCAACGGGAGATTGGTGATGACGGCCTGGGGAATGGCGCCGTCGGCCCCGTACATGCGCGCCAGGATGCCGGAGGCAGCGGCGGCCGGCGCGGGTGCTGCGGCAGCCGGCTGGGAGGCCGGTCCCGCCACCGCGGCGCCGGCCTGCAGCGCAAAGTTCAGCTCAATGCGCGATGAAACAGGCAATTCCACCGGACTGCGCTCTTCCGGCTGGAAGCCCAGGGCGTACACCTTGATGCTGTAACTGCCCGGCTGCAGCGCCGCGAACGAATACAGCCCGTCTTCGTTCGTATAGCGCGCCAACTGCACATTGGTCTGCAGGTTGCGCTCGATGACCACGGCTTTCGCCACCGCAGCGCCGGACGCAGCGTTGGTGACCCGCCCCATCAACGTCGCCTGCGACGACTGCGCCTTTAACATCAGTGAAAACGAACCACAAAGACACAAAGCACACAAAGCAACACAAAGACCTTTGTGTGCTTGGTGTCCT
>JAPKYU010000388.1 GCA_026394175.1 Acidobacteriota bacterium
CTTCATAAACTGATTCTCCTTCGGGCTGCTTGGCACAGAGTTAAGGGCCGGACGGGCTGGCCGGCGGCGGCGCAGCTATGGTTGTGGCCGCCACCACCGTGGAGGCCGCCGCGGGGACAGCCGTGGCGCTCACCACCGCCACGCGGGAGGCGGTGGTTGCCGTGGTGGCCACGGCCGCCACTTGTGCCGCCTGGGTGCTGGCAGTGGTAACGGTGAGGGCGGTCTGGATCTGGGCGGCGGTGGCGGTGGCCGGAGCCGCGACAGAACCGGCCACCGCGGTGGTGGCCTGACCGGCGCTAACGGTGCTGCCGGCGCCCGCCAGGCCGGCGACGGCGCCGGCGATCAGCGGCGTGACCTTCACCACGCCCTTAAACACGATCACGCGCGTGCTCTTTTCCGTGGCCTCGATGTAGAAGTCGGTGCCCAGGACGCCGCAAATCGCGGTATTGGTGCGAATCTCGAAGCGCGCGCTGGGCCGCGACAGCGCCACCACCTGCGCCCGCAGGCGTCCGTAGCGCATTTCCAGATTGGTCTGCTGCGACTTGGCGTCGTGCTGCAGCACTTGCAGGCGGCTCTCCGAGCCAAGATTCAGGATGGAGCCGTCGTCCAGGACCACCCGCAGCCGCCCGCGCGGCTCGGTTCGCAGCAGGTCATTCCACAGGACCGGGTCGCCGCGGTTCCCTTCCGTCTCTTGGGTTCCGCGGACGATGTAGTCCTTGGGAATGGCCACCGAGACTTGTCCGGCGCGCTGGCCGGAGGCGGTGGGAGCGGGCTGCTGGGCCGCGGGCTGCTGGGCCGCGGGTCGCGCGGATGGCGGCGCCGGCGCGGGCACCGCAGGTGGGCGTTGTGGCGGCGTCAGCGCTTCGGCCTCCGGCCGAATGACTCCCACGCGTCCTTCCGGCACCGCCGCATGCGTGGCGTACCCTTCATCGAAGATGGAGACGCCTCCTTTGCGCGCCAGCACATAGGTGGCGTCCGACAGGCGCGAGACCTGGTAGGAGCGCGAGGCCCCCGGCGCGGCGCGGATGGAGACGGCTTCGCCGGCCAGCCGGACCTCGCACAGGCGTTCGTGCGCGGAGGTGACCAGCAGACGCCCGCGATCCAGCTCCGCCGACACGCCTTCCGGACGGTTCCGAAGCGTGATGCCACTGTTTTCGTCGAGCAACAGCTCATCGCGACGCGAGATCGTTACCAGCACTGCGCCGCGCTGGCTGGTTTCCAGCTTGTCGCCATTGCGCAGGGCGATTCCGGCGCCACTCACCGAATGTCCGTTCAGCAGGACGGGGCCGCTCACCTGGGCCGCTCCGAGCTCCGGGTTGTCGGCGGCAGGTGAAACGCTCAGTCCAGCGAGAACAAACAACGTTGCGAAAGAAAGAAGCTGCATAGCTGTTTTCATGGCCCCCATCCTTGTGTGATTTGCCTGGACCCGCATCGGGTCACGCTCTGGCCCATCTCTTTGGGCCGCTCAGCCGGCCTGGCGGTGGTGAGCTGCGTTGACCGAAAAGATTCAGCGCCGCCGCCGTAGCTGGGAAGAGCGGCCGTTCCACCCCTGGGAAGCCAAGTTCCTTCAGGGGCAATGTAGTGAAGCAGAGTGTTCAAACGTGAGACAGTATCGGGAAATTAGACAGGGGACTTCGATAGAGGCCATCCGCGGCTAACAGCCCTCCAGTGGAGCAGGTCCGCGCCACTTCAGCATTGAAAAGGCCCCACCGCCCAGCCCCCGACAATAACGTTGCAACGCCGGCGCCTCGCCCCAGGGGCTTTACGCCCCCGGCAGGGCAGGGCGCCTCCATGCCACTCAGACACCGGCGGTACCATTGGCAGCGGCCGGTGTTCGCCTTTTGTTCGCTGCGGCAGAGCGGCACGACAACTGCTTTGAACAGAACTTGCATGATGGTCCCTTCAGCCCTATGGTTGCTGCTAGCCGTGGCAACCCCGACCGAGTCGGCAGCCCCACCGCCGATTCCGCAACAGCGGCTGATGCTGACCCAGCAGTGCCTGCTTTCACCGGAGGAAGTTCAGACTTACTGGAATCGAGCCTTGAACCTGGCGGAGAAAGTTCACCCGGGCGCCAGCAGCATGGCGATGCCTGACGCCCTGCTCATTGAGCTGCCGGACATATTTCCCTGCCAAGGCGAAGGCACCCGCAACAACAGCAAGTGCCTGGGATGGTTCAACCACCCGGACTCGGGCCCCGCCGTGATCATGTTTACCCACAAGCAACACAACTCCCTGGTCCACGAGTTTGTCCATTTGATTCTGTGGCAACTCAACGACGACAGATGGCGCTGCTCGCTGCATATCAAGGACTGGGAGCGTGGGTGCTCCGCTTTCTGACCCCGCTTCGCTTCTGACACCTGTTTCACCTATCGCCTGCCGGCTGCAACCTGACGTCATCCAGCCAGAAACGGCCGCTGATCTGGGTGGGGAAGGTGCGGCTGCGGGGCCGCACCAGCGAGATGCGGGCCAAGTGTTGCGCCGGCCCGGTGGTGAATTCCGCCTCCAACCGATTCCAGGGGGAAGTACGAATGGTGGCGGCGGTTTCCACCACCGGGCAGGGGGAACAGCCGGGGTCGGCCAGGCGCAGGCGTGGGCCGCTGTCCGAAGTAATGGCCTCGGAGCGGGCCCAAGCCGAGAGCCGGTAGGGTTGGCCGGCGGCCACCGGCACGAACTGCGCGACCGATTCGTAATCGCGGTTGCGCTCGCCGACGAAATCGACGCGCAGGCAGCGCCCGCCGGAGTAAGCGCCGCGATCGGCGAAATCAAGCCACACGTCCTGCTGTGGGAACCATCGCCAATCGAAGCCCCCTCCGATGGGAGGGTGCTCGAAGTCGCCGTTGAAGACGGCGTTGCCGGGCTGTGCGGCGGCGGCGGGCACCACGGCCAGACGGCACAAGTCGCTCCAAACCCGCGCGGCCTCGGCGGCATCTCCGGCGGAGATCAGCCGATCCACATAGGGGTGGGCCAGCGCGAAGGGGAACGACCGGCCGCCGGCGGTGATGGCGTTCCAGGTCGTGCGGGCCAGGTCCAGCCGCCCTTCCCCGGTCAGATACCGGAGCAGCGCCAGGCGAAGCTGCGGCTGATGGGCGTTGGGCATGAAGTGCGTCTCCAGCAGGCTGAGGTCGCCTATGGTCCGCGAGCTGAGATTGAAAACCATGGGAGCGTATGCCGGATCCTGTTCCAGCAGGCGCCGGGAGTGGCTGAAGGCCCGCTCGGTGTCGCCGGTATGCGCATAGAAACTGGCGGCTAACCACTGCACGCGAGGCGCCATGGGATCCAGAAGCAGCGCTTGTTGGAGGGCGTGAGCGGCCCCTGCCTCATCGCCCAGGCGGTCGCAGGCCCTGGCCAGGTCGGTCCAGATGGCGGGATCGTATGGGGCCAGGGCGGCGGCGCGCTCCAGCGAGGCGCGGGCCCCTTCCCGCGCTCCCTCCTCGACACTCCACAGGGCCAACGATCCCACGCGATGGTGCAACTTCGCGTTGGCAGGGTCCACGGCCAGCACCCGGGTCGCCGCGCTGCTATCGGACTGCTCCAGGGCCCAGGCGGCCAGGCCGGCCCGCGCCGTCAACACGCTCAGCCCGCCGGCAGCCAACAGCAGCACCGCGGCGAACAGCAGCACTCGCCAGGCGGAGCGCAACGGAATACGGACTAATGCTTGGCGCAAACCAGAGTCACGTCTTTCGCAATCCACCATCCGCGACCTGTCCCGGCGCAGCCGGGATCCGCAATTCGGACAGCCCACAACCTCCAGCTTAGCTCTTGGTCGGCTTTTCCCGGTGGCTGTAGTACTTCCTGTAATAATCGCCGTAGTAAGGCGCGTAGTAGTACGGCTCGCTCTTGAAGTCCACCATGTTGAGGATGGTGCCGAGAACGCGGCAGTGGGTCTCGGTAAAGGTGCGATAGGCGCGCCTGAGGACCTCGCCGGCGATTGCGCCGGCCTTGGCCACCAGCAGCACGCCGTCCGCCATGTGACCGATGACCACGGCATCGGTAAAGTGGAACATGGGGGGAGTGTCGATGAGGACGTGATCGTATTGTTCCCGGTAGCGCAGCAGCAATTCGCTCATGGCTGCCGAGCCCAGTGCGTCGGCCGGGTTGGCCAGCGGGCCGCCGGCGGTGAGCACAAACAGGTTCGGAATGCCGTCGGGGGGGCGCGGCTCGATATCCCGGCCGGCGGCGAGAATCGAGGAGAGACCTTGGACGTTGGTGATATTGAGCAACTGGTGCAGGCCGGGACGCCGCAGGTCGCCGTCCAGCAGCAGCACGCGCCTGCCTTGCTGCGCCAGCGCCAGCGCCAGATTGACGGTCAGTGTCGTTTTCCCTTCGCGCGGTAGTCCGCTGGTGACGACCACGACCCGCGGCGGCTCAGGAACCAGCGACAGCAGGAACGAAGTGCGCAGCCGGCGGACGGCTTCCGCAAAGGCCGAATCGCCGTGCTTCACCAATAGTAAATTATCGCTGCCTCCGTTGCCGGAGCCGAGCAGCCCGCGGTTGCGCGGCAAGATCTCGGTCCCGCCGAGCGGGATCACGGCCAGCGCCGCCATTCCGGTCCACCTCTCGATGTGGTCAGGGGTCTTGACGGTGTTGTCCATGTATTCTTTGACGAAGGCCCCGGTAATGCCGAGAATCAAGCCCACCACAATGCTGATGGCCAGGTTGCGGAAGGGCCGCGGGACGATCGGCAACAGGGGCGGCAGGGCCTGGTCCACCACATGGATGTTGCTGGCGCTCAGGCCGGCGCTCACGCCCGCTTCCTTCATCCGCTGCAGCAGCAGGTTGTACAGGTTCTGGTTGGCCTCCGCCTCCCGCTTGAGGATGGCGAACTGAATGCCGAGCTGATTCAAGCGCGTGGCTTCGTCCTTCTGCTTGTCCACCGCCTTGCGCAACTCCGCTTCGCGATTGGTGGCCGTCAGGTAATCGGAATGGAGCCGGCTGATCAGCCGGCGCTCTTCCTGCTCCATCTGCCGGGTGACTTCGGCCACGCGGTTCTTCAGGGAGACGACGCCGGGCCAGTTATCGCCGTACTGGCTGCGGGTGCCCGCGTACTGATCCTGCAGCTCGGCCTGCCGCTCCCGCAGGCGCGTCAGTAGCTCGCTTTGCAGGACCGAGGGCACCTTCTCCCGGGCCAGCGCCATGCGGTATAGCGATTCCTTCTGGATGCGGTCGCCCTGGGCGTCGGTGAGTTGCCTGGTCAGTTCCGACAGCTTCTGGAGGGTGATGTTCTGTTTGTCGTCGATGTTGACGGCCGCGTTGGCGCTCTCATAGCTGACCAGGGCCTGTTGCGACTTTTCCACCTTGGCCCGCAGGGTGTCCAGTTCCTTCGTCATCCACTCGGTGGCCTGGGCGGTGGACTCATATTTCTTGCGGAAGTTGTATTCGACGTAGTTGCGGGCCAGGGCGTTGACGGCCGCGGCAGCTCGGGAAGGATCGGTGTCGTCGAACGAAAGCTCGATTATGCGGCTGTCGCGGACCAACTCCACCTTCAGACGCCCCTTGAAGGCCTCAATCAGGATCGCCTTTCGGCGGTCCGCGTCCGCTACGGGAGGCAAGTCGTCGGCGAAGCTGGACTGGCGGTCCAGCCCCACCGCCTGGATAGTCATCCAGGCCAGATTGTCGCTGGAGATGAGCTGGACTTGAGTCTGCAGGAAGGTAAGCTCGTTGAACTGCGCCACCTCTTCCATGATCAACTGCTGGTTCTGGTGTTTTTCCGACTCGACTTCCACACGCGCGGCGGCGCGGTAAATGGGTGTGGTTCTCAGCGAGACCAGCAGGGTCAGCACGGCGGCGACCAGCACCACGGTCACGATCATCCAGCGCCGCTTGTAGATGACTTCCCAGTAGTCGCGAAGCCGCGGCTGTTCGATGAAAGGCTCGCGGTCCCCATAGTAGATCTGCTCGCGAGCCAGGGGTTCCGGGGAAACCGGGATTAACTCTTTGGAATCATTCATGGCAGTCAACGGCGCCAGATGACCACGCCGGTGAGAATCTGGATGGCGCTCTCGGCGACGCGGCGGGCCGCCTTCTTGGTGGTGCTGTCGGGAACGAACAGGATGTCGCTGGCGCGCAGAGGCGGGTTGGGGGCTTTCCCCGCCAGGATTCGGGCCGCATCGACAGGAACGGTGACTTCGGCGCCCCGGCTGTCTTTGCGAATGATGCTGGCCTTTTCCGGCTTGGCGGTGGGCTTCAAGTCTCCGGCCAGGGCCAGGGCCTTCAGCACGGTGATCTCTTCCTCGCCGCTCTTCATCGGGAAGCCGCCGGCCCGCTGCACGGCGCCCAGCACGTAAATGACGCCGGCGCGCGGAACGGTGACCGTGTCGCCGCCGAAGATCAGCACGTCCAGCGAGCTGTCCTCGCCGCTGAGCAAGCGCGACAGCTCGATGTTCAGAATCTGGCGCTGGCCGTTGTCGGTGTCCGAGCGGTCCGGGGACCTTCGAATGGTCACCACCTGCCCGGCGTCATCGGCCAGGCCCCCGGCCCGCGCCAGGGCGGCCGTCAGGGTCGTCATATGCGAGGCCTGGAAAACGGTCGGCGTCTTAACCGCCCCGATCACCGAGACCGGCCCGCTGTGCTGTTCCTTGATGCTCACCTGCACCTGCGGCTCGTTCACCAGCTTGCTCTCCTGCAGAGCGCGGCGCAGGTCCACGGCGATCTGCCCCGGCGTCCGGCCCTTGGCGGGCAGAGCTTCCTTCAGGAACGGCAGAACCAGAGTGCCGTCGTGTTCCACGACGAAATCGCCGGTCAGGTCCGGCACCTGGAACACCCGCACGCTGAGCACGTCGCCGACGCCCACCTGGAAGGTGAGCGGCACCGGCGTCTCTCGGCGTGCCCGTTGCTCGATTTCGGCGTTCACCGCGTTCAGGGTCCTCAAGTCGCTCGGCGGTTGTACGGTCTGGCCGAAACAGCAACCGGCCAGGCAGATTGCCAGAAGCACGTTTGTCTGTCTCATCTGCGCCCTCCTATCGCTGGTCTCGCGCTTTCCTGCCGCGGCACGGTTCTGATCTGCACTCGGCCGAAGCGCACCGGCTCGATGTAACAGTCGGGAATCTCAACCGCCACCGATTTTTGCAGCATCTCGATCGAAAGAACCACGCGGTACCCGGACTTCTTACGGATCAGAAGGCCTTCAATGTCCTCCAGCGCGCCATGCGTGATCCGGACGCGATCGCCAACGTTGATAAAGGGACACGGTTCGAGCCGCAGTCTCCCCATCATGGCGCGCTGAATGGCGTCGATTTCCTCGTCCGGCACGGGCACCGGTTTCCCCGCGCTGGAAACAACCTGAATCACGCCGGGCGTCTGAACAACCGGGAGCATGCGCCCCTCATCAGTACGAACGAAAACATAACAAGGGAACAACGGCTTTTCGATCACCATCTTCCGGTCCGCCCACTGCCGGTGGACGGGGTAAGAAGGAAGGAAGGCGGTGATCTCCTTGCCCTCGATCAGCCGCGCCACCTGCCTCTCGTGCTGATGGCGGGTGTAGACCGCGTACCAGTTCACCGCACAAGCGCCCGTTATGTCGAGTCCAATCAAGAGACGGCTCCGCCCTGTGAGTTACAGTTCCATTCTTCCCCAAACCACTTTCCCAAGTCCGGTCACCCGTCAATCGAGTCCAGCAGAAACTGGTGACCTCGCCGGAACCGCACGGTCACTTCCCAACTGTCTCTTTGTTCCACCTGCGTCACCACCGAAGGAAAGCGAATGCGAACGCGGCCCTCAGTCGGGTGCAGGCAGTGAACGTAGAGAACGATGCGGTCCCCGGCACACACCTCGCGCTCCAACGTGAACACCGCACCGTGCCTACCGCACCGTGCCTGTTGATTTCGCGCAGGTGACCATGGGCTTCCGGCGCCGAGCGCCGGCTTGGCCGCTCCACCGTGACCGGGGTGGATGAATTAAAGCCACCGCGTGTCGGACGGCAAGGCGACTCCGGTTTTCATGAGCGCCGAAGTGTACCATTAGAGACCGCTAACCCGCAAGGGTACGCCGGTATGAAGTTATGTGCCGCAGTGGTGCCAGTACTAAAGCCCGAGGGAGCCCATTGCCGCTTCCTGAATAGCACTTTAGTACCATGCCGGATGATCCGTAACGTGTCCTTTTTCACCTCTCGCCCTTGCGAGTGATTCTGAAACTTGTGCTTGCATGACACCCCGATTGGCCGTATTTTCAAGTTGTTGCTGTCGGACGAGCGGTCCCATGGGCACGGCAGCGGGGCTGTTTATGGACAGCGCGCGGCCTTATGGATAATGTTGTCGTAAATATCGGCAACCTGGCTTTGCGGTTCGAAATCGTCGACCGTGCTTTTGCGAACATGGTGCGGCGGCGGTATGCCGCATTCCTCGACGCGCCTGAGGCAGCCCTTCGGGGAACTTTCCAAGTGGAAATTGGCGGCACATCTGGTGATGCTTCATCCCCAGCGCCAGATGAAGAGCTTTCGGTCTTTTGTACCGACGGTTCCTGGTCTATTTCGCGGGGAGACTTCCGGGCCGAATGGAG
Organism: Acidobacteriota bacterium; assembly: GCA_026394175.1. Classification (GTDB taxonomy): domain Bacteria; phylum Acidobacteriota; class Terriglobia; order JAJPHL01; family JAPKYU01; genus JAPKYU01. The sequence continues at coordinate 8,497 of JAPKYU010000388.1, forward strand.
GCCCGCGGAGCGTCAAGGGAGCGTTCGACTGGCCCGCGGCATATATGGGTTCGATTCGGTTTTGAGGATTGTGCACAGCCTGGAACTGGCCCAGGAAGGCGCTTTCCTTCTGCATTCGGCCGGCGTGATTCGGAACGGCCGTGCGTTCCTGTTCTCAGGCCTCTCCGGCTCCGGAAAAACCACCATGACGAGGCTGGCCCCGGCCAACACGGTTCTTCTCAGTGATGAAATCGCATACGTCCGTCCCGCGGGAGATACATACATCGCCTGGGGGACACCTTTTTCCGGCGAACTGGGGCGGCCGGGCGAGAACGTGCGGGCCCCGATCGCGGGTCTCTATTTGCTGAAGCACGGCGCGGCCAACCAGCTTCAGTCGGTTCCGTCCGGCCAGGCACTCGGTTTATTGCTTCGGAATATCGTCTTTTTCGCGCAGGACGCCGATCTGGTCAGGGCGTTATTTGAGGCCGCTTGGCGTTTCATCAGCGCCGTTCCGGCGTATCATTTGGTCTTCCGTCCCGATCCTTCGGTGTGGGAGTTGTTCCCATGAGTTCATCGTACGTTGGTCGAAGCGGCGCCGTCGCCGCCCGAGCGATCGACGGCCAGACGGTGATCCTGCAACTGGCCACCTCCGCGCTGTTCACGCTCAATCGAGTGGGCAGCAGGATCTGGGAACTGGCCGACGGCCGCACCACCGTCGATCAGATTGCGCGGCGGATTCACGAAGAATTCGAAGTTGAGGCGCCGGTGGCCGCCCTCGACGCGCTCGAGTTTGTCGAACGGCTGGCCGCCCAAGGCGTCCTGCTGCTCTCGGATGCTCCCGTGAACCCGGATCGCCACAGCGGGGGCGAAGCGAATGCCACAAATCCTCGATGAGGTGTGTGAGAAGGCGGCGCGGCGGCGCATTCCGCTCACGGTTCACCTCGATCTGACCTGGCGCTGCAACGCGCATTGCATCCATTGCTACCTGCCGGATCACGGCGCTGGCGAGATGGCCACCGCGCAGGTGCTGCGCCTGATCGAGGAACTTGCCGGCGCGGGAACTCTCTTTCTTCTGATCAGCGGTGGTGAGGCGCTTCTACGTCCTGACCTTTTCGAGATTATCGAGCGCGCACGGGCCCTTTCTTTTGCCGTGGTGCTCAAGACCAACGGCACTCTGATCGACGACCAGGCCGCCGGGCGTTTGGCGGGCCTGAACCTGTATCGGCTGGACGTATCCCTCTACTCGCACCGCGCCGAGGTACACGACGCCATCACCCGGCTGCCCGGTTCCTGGCGGCGGTCAGTCCGGGCCATACAGCGATTAACCGCTGCCGGCCTCAAAGTGCGGGTTGTCAACGTGCTGATGAAGGCCAATACCGGCGATGCGGCCGCCCTCCACGGCCTTGCTGGTTCTTTCGGCGCATCCTACACGCTCGATCCCACCGTGACTCCGCGCCTGGATGGAGACAGAACGGTGACCAGCCTCGGCTTGGACCTGGACGAATTGCGGAGCGCCTTTTCCGAGCCCTTCCTGGCCGGGGTGATCCGGGATTTGTGTGAAGCTGACGGCCTGCCGCAGGCTGTGCGCGACGGTCTGCTTTGCAGCGCGAGCCATTACAGTTGTTATGTCTCCCCATGGGGCGAGCTGTTCCCATGCATCCAACTGCCCCTTTCCTGCGGCAATGTATGCGAGCCGGGGTTCAAGCAGGCTTGGGGCAGTCAAGAGATGGAAGCGATCCGTGCGCTGCGGCTCAACGATCTGGAAGATTGCAGGGGATGTGCTCTTCTGGCAACCTGCACGCGGTGCCCGGGCTTGGCGCTGATGGAAGGAGACTTGGCCGGGAAATCCACACTTGATTGTTTGAAAGCTACGGCACTGGCGACCGTGATTTCTTAGCACAATTTTCGCATCCAGGAGCGACCCCGCGCGGTCGCCCCCTACATTGGCCGAATCCGCGGAAATCCGCGTAATCCGCGGATTGGTTCCGGCTCTGCTGGTCTGTGTAACAGTCGTACCATTCGTTGTTTTTTGAGCACAGTTTTTCGTGCGGTGAATTCACCACAGAAGCACAGC
>JAPKYU010000038.1 GCA_026394175.1 Acidobacteriota bacterium
ACTACTACTGGTTTTCTCTCTTGAAACCAAACACCAGAAACCCAAAACCGGACAGATCGTGTGCTACTAAAACCGGACATCTTGACTTGCTACGAACAGCGTCTAACACTCAGGTGGGGTGTAAGACGAGGGCATGGGTGCCGGCCGAACGGCCCAACGTTATCCCGGCGATCGGCGACCAGCGACCGGTGCGGCTGAAGGCTGGCATGGTCCCGGCGGGGGCTGGGGACTAAAGATGCGCCCAACAGGTGGCGTGCCGGCTATGCCCGACTGCCGGCGCTCAGGCGCTTTAGCGGAGGATTGGCGGGTCGGCAGGCGGTCGGGCACGGGACCAGCGCCCCCTGGCATTGCCGGCAGCGGGTCTGGCGGCTCCAGGCAGGCAAGCAGTAGGTCTTGCCGCAGCCCGGGCAGATTATGTGAGCAATTTCCATACAATTTGTTTAGATGGGGATTGTCCTGCTTCGGTCCCGCCTGCCGCACCCGGAGGGAACCGCCTTACCATCGGGCGGGAACGAGTGCTAAGAGCTGGGTGCTGAGCGGTACGTAGGTTTTCCGTGAGCCGTCGGCCGACAGCCACCGGCCGGATCAGACGTGCAGCAGGTCTTTTTCCTTGGCTTTGCCCAGGTCGTCGATCTTCTTGATGCAATCGTCGGTCATCTTCTGCACGTCATCGTGGGCTTTGTGGTCTTCGTCCTCGGTGATCTGCTTGTCTTTGAGAAGGCGCTTGACCTGGTCGTTGGCGTCGCGGCGGACGTTGCGGACGGCCACGCGATGGTGCTCCAGCACGTTGTGCAGGTGCTTCACCAGTTCCTTGCGCCGCTCCTCGGTCAGCGCCGGGATCGGGACGCGGATGATCTTTCCGTCGTTCATGGGATTCAAGCCCAGATCCGAGGAGCGAATGGCCTTCTCGATGTCGCCGATCTGCGAGACGTCCCAGGGCTGGACCTGCAACAGGCTGGGCTCGGGAACGGAAAGCGTGGCCAGTTGATTGACCGCTGTGGGGGTGCCGTAGTAATCGACCTTGACGTGGTCCAGCAGCCCGATATTGGCGCGCCCGGTGCGGATGCCCGCCAGCTCGGCCCGCAGGTCCTCCAGGGTCTTGTCCATCCGGTTCCTGGCCTGCGCCTCGGCGTCACGGACGGTGGTCTTGTCCTTGCCCGGTTCCGGTTTCTGGGTCATCACTCCACCTCTTGGCGGTTTTAGCTTACCAGCGAACCGACCTTCTCGCCGAGGACCAACCGGCGCAGGTTGCCGGGCTGGTTCAGGTTGAAGACGATGATGGGCATGTTGTGGTCCCGGCACATGCTGATGGCGGTGGAATCCATCACCGCCAGCCCGCGCGACAGCACCTCCAGGTAGGAGATGTGGGAGAACAGCGTGGCCTCTTTCACCTTGAGGGGATCGGCATCGTAAACGCCCGCGACCTTGGTGCCCTTCAGGATCACCTCCGCCTTGATCTCCATGGCGCGCAGCGCGGCGGCGGTGTCGGTGGAAAAGTAGGGGCTGCCGGTGCCGGCCGCGAAGATCACGATGCGCCCCTTCTCCAGGTGGCGGATGGCCCGGCGGCGGATGAACAACTCGGCCACCTGCGGCATCTCGATGGCGGTCATCAGGCGGGTCTGCTGGCCGTGCTTCTCCAGCGCGTCCTGCAGGGCCAGCCCGTTGATGAGGGTGGCCAGCATGCCCATGTGGTCGGCGGCCACGCGGTCTATTTCTTGGGCCGCTTCGGAAACCCCGCGGAAGAAATTGCCGCCCCCCAACACAATGGCCACCTCCACGCCGAGCTGGCGGATCTCGCCGATTTCGTCGGCCAGGGGCCCGATCCTGGCGGGGTCCACGCCGAAGCGGCCCTCGCCCGACAGCGCTTCTCCGCTCAGCTTCAGCAGGATGCGTTTGAACGTCGATTCCATGGGCACGATCTGAATGCGGAGTGCGGAGTAAGCAGCACCGATACTCAGCACTCAGCACTTCTCTTGCTTCTTTTACTTCACGGCGCCTTCGGCGGCCGCCCCGGCCGGAGTGGCGGCGGCATGCTCACCCACCTTGAAACGAGAGAACCGCCGCACCACGATGTTCTCCCCCATCTTGGCGATCCTGCCGGCAATCAACTGCGAGACGCTGAGGTTCGGCTCCTTGATGAAGTGCTGGTCCAGCAGGCAGTACTCCTCGTAGTACTTGTTCAGTTGCCCTTCGACGATGCGGTCAATCACGTTGGGCGGCTTGGCGCCGGCCTTGGCGCGGGCGATTTCGCGCTCGCGCTCCAGCACCTCGGCGGGCACCTCCTCGCGGCGGATGTAGCGGGGGTCGGCGGCGGCGATGTGCATGGCGGTGTCGTGCACCAGTTGCTGGAAGTCGGGGGTGCGGGCCACGAAATCACTCTCGCAATTGACTTCCACCAGCACCCCGATCTTGCCGCCGGCATGGATGTAGCTGCCCACGCTTCCCTCTCCGGCCGTACGGCCCGCCTTCTTGGCCGCGCTGGCCACGCCGCGCTTGCGCAACACCACTTCGGCCTCGGTCAGGTCTCCGCGCGCCTCCTGCAGCGCTGTCTTGCACTCCATCAGGGGCGCGCCGGTTTTTTCGCGGAGCTGCTTCACCAGGTCCGCGCGTATGTCTACCATTCCTGTTGCTCTCTCCTGTCCGCTGTTTTCTCGGGCTGTCTGAGCGGAGGCGGCAGGCCGGGCAGGCCCGCGCCCCGGCGGCCCGTCACCTGCCGCCTTTTTCACCTGTCCGGCCCACATCGGCTGTGGCCGGTTCCCTGGCGGCACGCGCGCCGCCGGATTCCTGGTTCGGGCCTTTGCGGATCACCTTGCCGCCCAACTCCTTTTCCAGTTCCTCGGGAGACATGTCTAAACCGCCGTCGGTGCTGGCCTCTTCCTTGGGCACTACGGCAGCAGCTCCGGCGTAGGAGTAATCGGCGTCAGGTGCGCCTTCCGCCGCGGGCTCCTCTTCGGCGGCCTCTTCGGCGGCGGCCGCAAACTCCTTGACCGCGGTAGCGCCCTCGACCACGGCATCCGCAACCTTGGCTGCAAACAGGCGGATGGCGCGCAGCGCGTCATCGTTGCCCGGAATCACGTAATCGACCTGGTCCGGGTCACAATTGGTATCCACGATGCCGACCACCGGAATGCCGAGCTTGCGGGCCTCGCGCACCGCGATCTGCTCCTTCTGGGAGTCAATCACGAACAGGGCATCGGGCAACCCGGGCATGTCCTTGATGCCCGCCAGGTTCTGGTCCAGGTGCTTGCGCTCGCGCTCCAGCCGGATGACTTCCTTTTTGGGGAGCAACTCGTAGCGGCCGTCCTGCGACATGGCTTCCAGATCTTTCAGGCGCTTGATGGATTTCTGAATGGTGGTAAAGTTGGTCAGCAGGCCGCCCAGCCAGCGCTGGTTGACGTAGTACATGCCGCAGCGCCGCGCTTCCTCGGCGATGGCTTCCTGGGCCTGCCGCTTGGTGCCTACGAACAGGATGGCCTTGCCCTGCGCCGCCAGCTCGCCGATAAACCGCGCTGCTTCCTTGAAGAGCTTCAGCGTTTTCTGCAGGTCAATGATGTAAATGCCGTTTCGCTCCCCGAAGATGTACTCCTTCATCTTGGGGTTCCAGCGTTTGGTTTGATGCCCGAAGTGGACGCCCGCTTCGAGCAGCTCCTTCATGCTAATCGACGCCAAAAAACCTCCTCTCGTCCCCCCGGACGTTATTGCAATCGCGCGGCCGGGCCCCCGGCGCGCCGGGGACCGCTGCGCGATTTGGCTTCTCCTCCCGGGACTGAGCGCCCCCGGAAGAGAGGATTTGAGCGGCGCGTTGAGCCGGCGCGGTTGCCGGCAGGCAGAGTTAAACTCCGCCTCCGGACGCATGCCTAGCCAGCGCCTGGGGCCGGGTACGCAGGGAACCGGCGCGGAACCAAGCCCCGGCGTTCTCCTCAGCGCTTGGAGAACTGGAACCGCTTGCGCGCGCCCTTCTGGCCGTACTTCTTGCGCTCGTGGATGCGGGCGTCGCGGGTGAGGAACCCCAGCTTCTTCAGCTTCTTCCGCAAATCGAGGTCGTACTGGCCGCTGATGCCGCCGCCGCGAACCGTCGCCGTCACGTTGAACTTGCCGCTCACCTCGGCGGCATCCAACGGCTGGCGGATCACCAGGCGCACCGACTCATTGGGGAAGTAACTCTCCATGGAACGGCCGTTGACCACAAACTGGCCATGGCCCGGCCGCAAGTACACACGGGCCACGCTGGTCTTGCGGCGCCCGGTCCCGTAGAACTGCTTGGTCCCGCCGGGCGCCGGCGGCAGCACGGCCGGCTGCGCCTGCGCCTCCCGCTCCGCTGGTTGCTGTTCGACTGTTTCTGTCAGCTCGGTAACCTCTGCCATGTCCTTCCTTCAATCGGCTGCAGGCTGTGAACTGTAGGCTGTGGGCCGCGACTCCCTCTTCTCCCACAACCCACAGCCTACAGCCTACAGCCGGACTGTCTCGGGCTTCTGGGCCTGCTGCTTGTGCTGCGGCCCGGCGTAGACGCGCAGCTTGCGCGCCATGGCCTTCCCCAACTTTGTTTTCGGCAGCATGCCGGCGACGGCATGTTCCACCATCCTGGCCGGCCGCACCGTTTTCATGTGGCGGGCGCTGCGTTCCACCAGTCCGCCGGGGTAGCCGGTGTGGTGCCGGTAAATCTTTTTGTCCAGCTTTTGCCCGGTCAGGCGCACCTTGGCCGCGTTCACGATCACCACGTGGTCGCCGGTATCGAGGAAGGGCGTGTATTGCGGCTTGTGCTTGCCCATCAGAATGCGGGCCACGCGCGACGCCATGCGGCCCAACACCTGCCCCTCGGCGTCGATCAAGTACCACCTGCGCGGGACCTCGCCCGCGGACGGAAAATACGTAGACATCCAGTCAGCGCCCCCCACGATGAAAAGTGCAAATCCAATAAAGTACTGGAAGTTTGCCGTTCTGTCAATTCGGGCCGCTCGGCCACACCACCATCTGGCCGCCGACGCGCCCAGGCAGTTCTGTCATTTCATTATCTCATGAAAAACAGCCCTGAGTCGATGGGATCATCCGCGCTTTGCTACCCTACTTCGCCTTCAGCAGCGCTTTCAGTTCGTCCATGAACTCGCGGATGTCCTTGAAGTCCTGGTAGACGGAGGCGAAGCGGACGTAAGCGACCTTGTCCAGCTTCTTCAGCCGCTCCATCAGGAGCTGGCCGATCTCGCGAGTGGACCGCTCGCGGTCGGTGGATTCCACCACCAGCGCTTCGGCTTCATTGACAATGCTCTCCAGCTTGCCCATGCTGATGGGGCGCTTCTCGCAGGCGCGCAGCAGGCCGGCCAGGACCTTCTGGCGGTCGAACTTCTCCCGCCGCCCGTCCTTCTTCACCACCATGTAGGGGATTTCGTCGATGCGTTCGTAAGTGGTGAAGCGGCGGCGGCAGCCCAGGCACTGCCGGCGGCGGCGAATGGCCTCCCCTTCCCGGCTCTCGCGCGAATCCACCACCTTGTCTTCGGCGTGCCCGCAAAACGGACATTTCATCGGTGCCAGTATAGTCCAAAGTTCAAGATGCAAAGTGCGAAGTTGGCCGCCGGTGTGCCTGATAGGCCACCCGCTGCGCCGGCTCAAGCCGCGCCGGCATGGGCGGCCGCAACTTTGAAGTTGGAACCTGGAACTTCTATTCCGTGGCGGCCAGCAGGCGGAGCTTGCGCAAAGAGAGCCGTTCGCGGAACAGCAAAATCAGGGCCAGCGGCACCACGGCCACGAAGGTCAGCAGCCACAGGACCAGGGCCGCGCTGGCGGCCGCTTCCGGGCGCACGTCGAACACTTCGGTGAGGGCGATGATGGTGAACACCTGGGTGCCGCCGCCGATGGCCGGCACCTGCAGCAACGATCCCCCGATGGCAAATCCCATGACCGTCACGGCGGCGGCGAAACTGAACTCGGAAAGCGGCGGCCCGAAGGCCCGCAAGGTCACGAAGTAGCCCAGCGAAATCGACAACCAGACCAGGGTGGTGTACAGAAGCCCCATCAGGAAGGCGCGGCTGCTGCGCAGGCTGGAAAGGCCCTGGCCGAAGTCCTCGCAGATGGAGCGGAGGCCCTTGACCAGCGGGCCCGGCAGGAAGTGCAGCCGCCCCATCATCCAGGGGACCAGGGTGTTCCAGTAGCGCCGGAACAGCACCAGCGCCACGATGCCGAACAGGGTCATGACCAGCGCCGACAACCCCGCCGTGCGCAGGTAGTGCAAGGCGCGGGTTTTTCCCGGGCTCAGGTCCTCGGCATCCAGCGAGAAGAACATCACCCCGCCGACGATGACGATGATCATGGACAGGTCGTAGACGCGCTCCAGCACCCACACCGCCATCTGCGTGGTGACCGGCATGGCCTCCTTGCGGGAGATCAGGTAGGGACGCACCAATTCGCCCGGGCGCCCCAGCAAGGCCAGCCCCCCAAAGCCGATCACCGTGGCGGTGAACAGGTTGGCGATCGAGGTCATCTTGATGGGCATCAGGAACTCGCGCCAGCGTAGCGAACGGAGCAGGTAGGTGGAATAGATGGCGAACAGGGCCACCAGCAGGAAGCGGTAATCCAGCCGCAGCAGCATGGCCTGGAACTGGCTGAAGTCGAAGTTCCGCCATTCCGGATTGTGGCGGACCTTGTACACCACCCATCCGACCAGTGCCAGGGAAAGCCCGACGGTCAGGGCATATCGCAGCTTCCTGCTCATAGGCGCGTAGGGTCATGGTGACTGATTCCGGGCCGCGAGTCAACCATGGGCCTGCGGCCGGCGGCGGGCCGCCTACCGCCTTCCATCTTCCGCCTTCTGCTTCCCCCCGCCCCCTGGTAGAATCCACTCGGACCCTTCCCGCAATTGGATTGAACTTTTTGGCTCCCGCTTTCGTTACATGCAGGTGGGAACCGAGAAACGAGGACCAGGCGGCGTTGGAACTTGACGCACTGCTGGTTGAGCGCTGCTTGACCGGCGACCCGGCCGCGTGGGAGCAGTTGGTTCGCGCCCAGCACCGCCGGGTATATATCCTCTGTTACCGGTTTACCGGCCGGGCCGAAGAGGCGGAGGACCTGGCGCAGGACGTTTTCCTGCGGGTCTTCAAGACCCTGAAGAGTTTCAGGGCCGAGGAAGGCCATCTCGGAACGTGGCTGACCAGCCTGACACGGAACCTGCTGATCGACCACTATCGCAAGACCCGCAAAGACCGGGTGCTGGAACCACTGGAAGATCAACTGCCGGTTCTGGAGGAACGGAGGGCGGTCGAATCCCTGGCCGATTCGCTGACCCGGGGCCGCGAGGCCGGCGAGTTGCTGCAGGCGGCCCTGGCCAGGCTGTCGCCGGACCTCCGCGAGGCGGTCATCCTTCGGGACTTGCAGGAAATGGAATATCGGGAGATCGCCACGGTCTTGAACGTGCCCGAGGGCACCGTGAAATCGCGGATCAACCGCGGGCGAACGGAGCTCGGGCGCCTGTTGCGGCAGTGGAAGGTAGCGCCCTAAAGGGTCCGACGTCCAAAGGTCCCAAGGTCCAAGGGTCCCTCGGCGTTATCGACCCTGGACCCTTGGACCTCTGAGGAAGACCCATGGAACGGGAACAGTCAAAATCGAGCGGCCAGGCCGGTTGCCTGGAAGTCGAGCGGTTGGCCCCGGAATACGCCGAGGGGCTGCTGGCCGGCGAGGAACGCGCCCGGGTCGAACGACACCTGGCCGTTTGTGCTGCCTGCAGCGCGGCCATGGCCGACATGCGCGAAGCGCTCGCCGTCTGCCGCTCGGCCGAAGGAGTGCTGGTGCCGCCGGGCCTGGTGGCCCGTATCCTGGAACAGACCACCGGAAAGTTGAGCTGGAAGGACCGGCTGCGCCTTTGGGTGCGCCCCATGCGGGAGCCGCGGTTCGCTCTGGGCCTGGCCATGGCCCTGATTTCTTTCTCCATCGTTCTGCGGGCCGCGGGTCTGGACCCCACCACCCTCACCCTGGACGACGTCCGCCCCTCCAGCATTTATGAGCGGCTGGACCGCAAGGCGCACCTGGCCGGCTCGCGTGTGGTCAAGTACTACCGCGACCTGCGGATCGTATACGAAATCCAGACCCAATTGCAGGCCATCCGCGAATCCAGCGCGCCGGGTCCCGCGGCGCGCCCTCCGGGACAAGACCCAAAACCCCAGGACCAGCGGCCCAGCCATAACCGCTGGTCCCGGCCGGCGGAGTTAGTAGCGGCCGGTGGCTGGCGGCTGAGGGCTGACCACAGGATTTGATTTGCACAGGAGATGACGGTCATGACTTGCACCTTACATACCGACCGAGACGCGGTCGCCTATTGCCGCAACTGCGGCCGCGCCATGTGCCTGGACTGCAGGCGCGAGGTCCGCGGGCTGGTGTACTGCGAGGATTGCCTGGCGAGCCAGTTGAACGCCCCGCCCGCCCCCGCGCCGTCGGCCGCGCCGGCTTACGACTGGGCCGGCAAGCCTGGCATGCCCAACCCGGGCCTGGCGTTTTTCCTGGGGCTGATTCCGGGCGTGGGCGCCATTTACAACGGCCAGTATGCCAAGGCCTTCGCTCACGTCGTGATCCTTGGCATCCTGATGGGAGCGGCCGGGCACGTCCACGGAATGGGCGCGCCGGTCTTCGTGCTGCTCACCATTTGTTTCTGGGCCTACATGGCCGGCGAAGCGTGCCACACGGCCAAGAAGCGGCAGGCGGGCCAGCCGGTGGACGAGTGGTCCGGGCTGATCGGGTCGGGGCTGCAAGGCTCGGCCGGCGCCGTCATCTTGATCGTGCTCGGCGGCATTTTCCTGCTCGATACCCTGAACATCGTGGGCCTGAACGACATCCTGCGGTATTGGCCGGTGCTCCTGATCGTGGCTGGCCTTCTCATGCTGTACCAGAGAATGGCGCCCGGCGGCGGCCAGCCGCCCGCAGATGGCTGAATATGGAACAGAAGAAATCCGGATGCGCGTGGAGACGGAAATGCGGCCAATGGATCTGGCCTACCAGCGCGCGCTGGAGTCGCTGAGGAGGTGAGCAAGAATGGCCAATGGATGCCATCGCCCATGCCCGGGTTGCCGGATTCGCTCGCTGTGTTGGCCGCTGGTGCTGATCGCGGCCGGGGTGCTTTTTTCTCTGGATTTCATCTGGCGCCTGTGGCCCATCGGCAAGACTTGGCCGATATTGCTGATCCTCTGGGGACTCTGCGGCATGGCCTCGCGGCTGGCGCCGGACACCGGCCACGGCACGCCGCCTTCGCCCTCTTCCGCGGGAGTTTGATATGCGCCGCAATCACAGCCTTGTTGCTCCGCTGCTGTTCATTCTGGTCGGCGCCCTGCTGCTGATCTGGAACTTCCGGCCCGAGTTTCCCATCTGGGAGACGGTGGCAAAGTATTGGCCGGTCATCTTGATTGTGTGGGGCCTGGCGAAGTTGGTGGCCTGGCTGGGCCCCGTCCCGCCGGGTGCGCCCGCCTGGAGACCCAGCCTGACGGTCGGCGAGTTCTTCCTGGCGCTGCTGATCGTGCTGGTGGGGCTCTCCGCTTCCCAGTGGCCGGAGGTGCGCGGGCGGATTCCGTGGGGCACCATCGACTGGCCCTGGTCGGAAACCTACCAGTTCACGCAGACGCTGAAGCAGCCCATGGAGCCGAAGTCCCGGCTGCGGGTGGAGAACCCGGCGGGCGACGTGCGCGTCACCGCCGGCGACGGGAAAGAGATCCTGGTCACCGTCAGCAAACGCATTCGCGCCAGCTGCCAGGAGGCAGCCAACAAGCTGGAGCCGCAAACCAATGCGGAGATCGTGCGCGAGGGCGGGGCCAGCGTGGTGCGGGTGCCCTCCCATTCCCAACTGCGGGCTGACCTGGAGATCACCGTGCCGCGGGCCGTGCAACTGGCGGGCGACGTGCGCCGCGGCGCGTTCCAGGCCTCCGGCCTGGAGGGCGACGTCAGTGCCGAGGTCGAGCGGGGCGACGTGACCCTGTCCAATATCGCCGGCGATGTCCGCCTGCAGTTGCGGCGCGGCTCGCTGACCGCCCGCGACATCAAGGGCAGCATCGACGTGGACGGGCGCGGCAGCGACATCCAGGTGAGCGACATCACCGGGCAGCTCTCGGTCCGCGGCGAGTACTCCGGCGCCATGGAGTTCTCCAACGTGGCCCAGGGCGTCCGCTTCAACAGCAGCCGCACCGACCTGGAGATCCAGAAACTGCCCGGCCGCCTCGATATGACGCTGGGCGCGCTCACCATCAACACCCCCGGGGGCCTGGTCACCGTCAGCACCCGCAACAAGGATGTCCGGGTCGAGGATTTCGCCGAGAAGGTCCAGATCGTGAACCGGGGCGCTTCGGTCGAGCTGCGGACCACCCGGCTGCCGCTGCGCGGCATTGAGGTGGAGAACCACTCGGGGCCCATCGATATCGCCATCCCCGCCAAGAGCGAATTCCAGATCGATGCCACCACGCGCCGGGGCGAAATCGATGTGGATTTCCCCGACCTGCCGGTGGAGCGCGTCGACGACGTGCGTTCCGTCAAGGGCAAGGTCGGTCAGGCCGGCGCCATCATCAAGCTCACCACCAGCTACGGGACGATCAGCCTGAGGAAGGCGGGCGAGGAGGAGAAACGGCCGGAAGCCGCCCCGCCCCGCAAAGGACGCCGCCCCAAGCAACCGGGCGCCGTAACCGCGGCTCTGTAGGTTCCAGGACTGTGCCGCGAGCGTCAGCGAGCGGTGGCCAGCCGCGCCACCGCTCGCTGACGTTCGCGGCACTGTTTCCGCTGTCTGCGGGAACTCACTACCGCTTGCGCTGGTAGCGGCCCATGAGTTGGGCCTCGGCCAGGAGGTGGCCCTTCATTGCCGACTCCAGGTCCTTTTTGACGGCTCCGGGCTTCAGGTCGAGCACGGTGTCCAGCGCGTAGAGTTTGAAGAAGTATCGATGGGCGGGGCCCGGCGGGGGGCAGGGGCCGCCGTACCCCAGGCGGCGGAAATCGTTGACGCCGTGGCGGCTCCCATCGCCCAGGACCGCCTCTCCCGGCACTGCTTCCGGCAGGCCGCGGGCGCTTTCCGGCAGGTTGTAAAGCACCCAGTGGACCCAGGTGCCGACCGGCGCGTCCGGGTCATCGCAGATCAAGCTGAAGCTTCGCGTCTGGGGCGGAGGATCGCTCCACTCCAGCGGCGGCGAGCTGTCTTTCCCGTCGCACGTGTACTGCCTGCCGATTTCCCCGTTGTAGGAAAAAGCTTTGCTTGTAAGTTGAAACGTCATGGTCATCGCCTCCGTCCTAGCCGATGGGGGAAGGTGCGGCCGCCGGCCACTGGAGCAGGGCCGTGAGCCAGAGAAGCGCCAGCGAAATCAGGCCCGGATACAAGACAGTTCGACCCTTCTCTCGATGCTACACCCGGACCAGCCACCCGTCAAAGGCGGCCGGCCTCCCCGGGAAACTTCGCCTGGCAGGGTGCCGATCGCTCTCCCCGGCTTGCCCAGTGGGCTCGCCCAGTGGGTTCGCGCGGCGGTTCGCCTATTGCTCTTGTGCCGGGTGCCGGAGAAAAGTTAAAATTCACGGCCTATAGGGTCGGTCACGCGTGGTCGCTGGAGGTGGAAGGAGTCTGGCATGTCCCGAGAGAAGAAGGTTTGGGCTTTGGCGGCAATCCTGGTAGTGGCGGTTTGCCTGGCGATTCTGCCTGCTTCGCTGGCGGCGCAGGAAGAGAAGAAGGGGGGCGAGAAACTGGCGCCCTTCGTGCCCTCTCCCGAAGAGGTGGTGGAGAGGATGCTGAAGCTGGCCGAGGTCAAGGCCGGCGACACCGTCTATGACCTGGGCTGCGGCGACGGCCGCATCATCATCATGGCGGCCCAGAAATTCGCGGCCCATTCCGTCGGCGTGGAGCTGGACGACGAGCTGTACAAGCAGACCTCGGAACGCATCAAGGAGCTGAAGCTGCAGGACAAGGTGAAGGTCATCCACGGCGATCTGCTGCAGGTCGATCTGAAGCCGGCCACTGTGGTCACCCTCTACCTGCTGACCAGCGCCAACGAGAAACTGAAGCCGCGGCTGGAGAAGATGCTGCGCAAGGGCGCGCGGGTGGTGTCGCACGACTTCGAAGTCCCGGGCTGGAAGGCGGAGAAGACCGAAAGCGTGGGGGACGACCAGGGCGATTTCCGCCAGCACACCCTGTACCTGTACCGGCGTTGAAGAGGCTGGAGGATGAACTGCCTTCAACCTTCGGCCCCGGTCATGACCGACCGCGAGAGCAAGGCCATATGTCGCATCTCCGGCCGTTATTGCCGGCGTTAGCTATTCTGCTGAGCGCAGCCGTGTGCCGGGCAGCGCCGCGGCCCGAGCCCACGGCGCTGGACTCCGGCTTCCACGAGCTGTACAACCTGCACTTCGACCGGGCACGCGCGGAATTCGACCGCTGGACCCAGGAGCATCCCGAACACCCCCTGGGGCCCGCCTCGCGCCTGAGCACCCACCTGCTGGAAGAACTGAACCGCCTCTACCTGGCCCGCCACGCGAGCCCGCCAGGAAAGCCCGCGCGCGCTCCGGTCTCCAGGCCCGACCCGCGCCACAGGGCGGCCTTCTATGAACAGGCGCGCCAGACGATCGCCCGGGCCGAAGCGCACCTGGCGGCCAACCCCAAGCACCAGGATGCGCTGCTGGCGCTGGTCATCGCCTACGGCACACAGGCCGACTATGTGAACCTGGTGGAGAGGCGGCCGTGGGCCTCGCTTCTGCTCTTCAAAAAGTGCAACCGCTATGCCCAGGCGCTGCTGCGCATCAACCCGGAAGCCTACGACGCCTGGGCGGCCGGCGGCTTCATCGAGTACCTGGCCGGCAGCCTGCCCTTTTACGCGCGCTGGTTCGCGCGCTTCGACTCGGTGCGGGGAGACAAGAAGAAGGGCATCGAGCAGTTGCAGGTGGCCGCGGCGCGGGGCCGTTACCTGCGCCCCCTTGCCAAGCTGCTGCTGGCTTCCCTCTATTTGCGCGAGAAGCAGCCGGAGCAGGCGGAGCGGCTGCTGGAAGAGCTGCGCGCCGAGTTTCCCGCCAACGGCCTGGCCACCACGGAATTTGCCAGCCTGCACGCGCGCCTCATTCCCGGCCGGTAGCGCCCGCGGTACAACGTAAAGTCAATCCGGCTCGAAGCGGGCCGCGTAGCCGCGCTTCAGGCTGCCCTCCTGCTGCTGTTTTTCCAGAAAGCAATTGCCGATGGCCAGCGCCTCGATTTCCGTTCCCATGAAGCAGCGGAAGGCATCTTCCGGCGTGCATACGATCGGCTCGCCGCGCACGTTAAAGCTGGTGTTGACCATCACCGGGCAGCCGGTCCGCTGGCGGAAGGCGGAAAGCAGCGCGTGGAACAGCGGGTTTGTCTCGCGGTCGACCGTCTGAATGCGCGCGGAATAGTCCACGTGGGTCACGGCGGGGATCTCGGAACGCTGGATTCTCAGGCGGTCGAGGCCGAAGAGGCGCGCCTCATCGGGAGCGGCGGGCCGTCGCCTGCCGGAAGCGACATCCGCGACCAGAAGCATGTAGGGGCTGTCGGCGTCCAGCTCAAACCAGTCCCGGGCGTCCTCCCGCAGGACGGAAGGCGCGAAGGGCCGAAACGACTCGCGGTATTTGACTTTCAGGTTGAGCAGGGATTGCATGGTAGGAGAGCGGGCGTCGCCCAGAATCGAGCGCGCCCCCAGGGCCCGAGGCCCGAACTCCATGCGGCCCTGAAACCAGCCCACCGCTTGCCCCTCCACCAGGGCCTTCACGCAGGCCTGGAGGAGCGCGCAGTGGTCCAGAACCAGGAAGCGGGCCCCGGCGGCCCGCAACCGCGTCTCGATTTCCTGCTGGGTGAACGAAGGCCCCAGATAGGCGCCTTTCATGGCGTCGCCCGCCGCCTGGGGTCGCCGGGGCTGCCCTTGAAACAGGTGAAAGGCGGCCAGGGCCGCGCCCAGCGCGCCGCCGGCATCCCCCGCCGCCGGCTGAATCCAGATTCTCCGGAACCGTCCGTCCCGCAGGACCTTCCCATTGGCCACGCAGTTGAGGGCCACGCCGCCGGCCAGGCAGAGGTTCTCGAGGCCCGTCTCGGCCGCCAGTGAGCGCGTCATCCGCACAACCACTTCGTCCAGCACGGCCTGAATGGAAGCGGCAAGATCCATGTGTCTCTGCGTCAATGGTTCGTCCGGACGCCGCGCCGGTCCTTCAAACAGGCGATGAAACGCGCCGTTGGTCATCGTCAGGCCGGTGCAGTAGTCGAAATAGGCAAGGTTCAAGCGAAAGGAGCCGTCGGCCTTGATGTCGATCAGGTTGTCGGTGATCCGCTGCGCGTATTTCGGCTCGCCATAGGGCGCCAGGCCCATGAGCTTATACTCGCCGGAATTCACCTTGAATCCCGTGTAGTAAGTGAACGCGGAATACAACAGGCCCAGGGAGTGCGGGAAATGAATCTCCTTGAAAATCTCGAGGCGATTTCCGCGGCCCATGGCCGCCGAGGTGGTCGCCCATTCTCCCACCCCGTCCATGGTCAGCACCGCCGCCTCGTCAAACGGGGAAGGAAAGAAGGCGCTGGCCGCGTGGCTCAGGTGGTGTTCCGCGAACAGAAGCCGGCTCCGGCCATCGAACCCGGCGTCGTGCCTGCGCAACTCCTCGACCAGGAGTTTCCGCTGGAAGAGTTTCTCGCGGATCCAGAGCGGCATGGCCATCCGGAAGGAGCGGAGGCCTTGCGGGGCGAAGGCCAGATAGGTCTCCAGCAGGCGCTCGAATTTCAGAAACGGCTTGTCGTAGAAAACCACGTAATCGAGGCCGTCCAAGGGCACGCCGGCCGCGCCCAAGCAGTAGGCGACGGCGTGGTGAGGGAAGCGCGCGTCGTGCTTCTTGCGGCTGAAGCGCTCCTCCTGGGCGGCCGCCACGATCTCGCCGTCCGAGATCAAGGCCGCCGCGCTGTCGTGGTAAAAGGCGGAGATGCCGAGGATGCGCATGCCTAGCGGACTAGAACAGGGTGTACACAAAGGGCGCCACGGAGGTTTGAGCCAAAAGGAGCAGGCCCCCGAACAGCACCAGGACCACGATGATCGGCAGCAGCCAGAACTTCTTCCGGATGCGGAGGAATGCCCACAGCTCCAAAAGGAAGGACATCTTCAAGCCTCCTTGCCCGCATTCGGGCTGGCCCGCGGTCGGGCTGGCCCGCATTCGGGCTAAAACTGGCGTGGCATGGTGTCGCCAGCCGGCCCCGGCGGCTGACGGCTGATCCAGTACGTGTCCGTCTGGGGGTCAAACCGCATCCGCAGCGCGTCTCGCGCCCATAGCCGGGAGATCAGAGCGGTGGGCACGAACACGGTGAAAAAAAGCAATCCTGTCACCAGCGGGTTGACCACCCGGCCCAGCAGCAAGCTCAACTGACTCCAACCGGCGTTGGGGAGCGCCAGAAGTGAGGGCCGCGCCAGGGAAACCAGGAGCAGCAGCGCGCCGGCGGCCAGCGCCCACCAGCGCGGATGTCTCCCTCCTATCAAGGGCCACAGGGCAATCACCGTAAGCAGGATGGCAAA
>JAPKYU010000451.1 GCA_026394175.1 Acidobacteriota bacterium
GACGCGCCCGTCGCCGATCAACACGTCGCGGGGCGCGTCGAGCTTCTGCGCTGGATCCACCACCCGTCCATTCTTTATCAACAGCATCTTGTCGGTTCCCGGGAATTTCGGATTGCAGATTTCGGATTGCGGATTGCGAACAGGTTGAAATCCGCAATCCGCAATCCGCAATCCGCAATCAGTTGATTTCGGGCGGCGGTTGATCGGGCCCCAGCAACAGATCCAGCACCGCCATGCGCACCGCCACCCCGTTGGCCACCTGGTTGAGGATCACGGAACGCGGGAAATCGGCCACTTCCGAGGTGATTTCCCGCCCGCGGTTGATGGGGCCGGGGTGCATGACAATGGCGTCCTCGCGCGCCAGGCGCATGTGATCCAGCCGTAGGCCGTAGAACCGGAAGTATTCCTGGGCCGAAGGGAAATACGGCTCGTTCTGCCGCTCCAGTTGCACGCGCAGCATCATGATGACGTCGGCGCCGCGAATGGCCTCGTCCACGTCGTAGCTGAGCGAGACGCGGGGCGAGAGGCGGGCCAGCTCGGGGGGCACCAACGGCGGAGGCCCGCACAGCACCACCTGGGCCCCGAATTTCGACAGCAGCAGCAGGTTCGAGCGCGCCACCCGGCTGTGTGCGATGTCGCCGATGATGGCCACCTTCAACCCCTCCAGCGTCGGCTTGTATTCCAGGATGGTGAAGGCGTCCAGCAGCGCCTGCGTGGGGTGCTCGTGGGTCCCGTCGCCGGCGTTGATGATCGACGTTTCCAGGTAACGCGCCAGGAAGTGGGGAGCCCCGGAGGCCGAGTGCCGCATCACGATGGCGTCCGGGTGCATGGCCACCAGGGTGTTCAGCGTATCCAGCAGCGACTCGCCTTTCTGCACGCTCGAGGCCTGGGCCGTGATGCTGACCGTGTCGGCGCCCAGGCGCCGCGCCGCCAGCTCGAAGGAGATGCGCGTCCGGGTCGAGTTCTCGTAAAACAGGTGGATGATGGTCTTGCCGCGCAGCCGGTCCAGCTTCTGCCCGCTGCGCTCCAGCGGCTTGTAATGGCGGGCGCGATCCAGGATGGCCTGGATTTCCTCGGTGGTCAGCGCTTCGATACCCAGAAGACCCTTTTTCATAACAAGCTATCAGCTATCAGCTATCAGCCCTCGGCTACCGGCAACACATAGCTGATAGCTGAAAGCTGAAAGCTGAGAGCTTCGGTTACTCGGTTTTCTCCACCATCAGGACTCGCTCGTCTTGATCGGTTTCCTGCAGCTTCACCTCGATGATCTCACGGTCCGTGGTTTCCACGTACTTGCCGACGTAGCGGGCCTCGATGGGCAGTTCCCGGTGGCCGCGGTCGATGAGCACCAGCAGTTGGACGCGGCGGGGCCGGCCCTGGTCGAACAGGGCATCCAGCGCGGCCCGCGTGGTGCGGCCGGTGTAGAGCACGTCATCCACCAGAATGATGTCCTTGCCGGTGATCGAGAACCCTATGTCACTCTTCTGCACCACCGGCTTCTGGTCCACGGTGGACAGATCGTCGCGGTAGAAGGTGATATCCAGCACGCCGACCGGCAGCCGGCAGGAGGCCAACTGCGTGATCTTCTCCGCCAGCCGCTCAGCCAGCGGGACACCGCGGCGGCGGATGCCGATCAGGGCCATGTCGGTCAGCGTGTCGTTTTTCTCGATGACCTCGTGGGCCAAGCGGGTGAGGGTGCGGTCGATCTCCGACCCGCTCATCAGTTGTGCTTTCTCACGAAGCTGCATATGCGGCAAACGCAATATCATACTGCTTGGCGGTCCAAAGTCCATAGCCCAAAGTCCAGGGGCCAAAGCCGGCAAACTGAGCCAAGGCCCTTGACTTTGGACCCTGGACGTTGGACTTTGGACGTGGGACTAACCCGATGTCGCCTGACTTGTCCGTTGAAATAGCGGGAATCCGGCTGAAGAACCCGGTGATGGCCGCCAGCGGCACGTTCGGGTACGGGGTGGAGTTTGCCCCGCTGCTGGATCTGAACCGCCTGGGGGGGCTGGTGGTCAAGGGCCTGTCGCGCCAGCCCATGCCCGGCAACCCGGCGCCCCGCCTGCACGAGACGGCGTCCGGCATGTTGAACGCCGTCGGGCTGCAGAATATCGGCGCCGCCGCCTTCGTGCGCGAGAAGCTGCCGGGGTTGCGCGGCTGCCAGGCCGCCGTCTTCGCCAACGTCTTCGGCTATGCCACCGAGGACTACGTGGAAGTGATCCGCATCCTGGAAGAGGGCGAAGGCCTGGCGGGGTACGAGTTGAACGTGTCCTGCCCCAACACCAGGCGCGGCGGCATCAGCTTCGCGGCCGACCCGCAACTGACCGCCGAGGTGACGGCGGCGGCGCGGCGCGCCACCCGCCGGCCCATCATCGTCAAGCTTTCGCCCAACGTCACCGACATCACGGCCTTCGCCCGGGCCGCGGCCGACGCCGGCGCGGACGCCCTCTCGCTCGTCAATACGCTGGTGGGCATGGCCATCGACCTGGAGGCGCGCCGCCCGGTGCTGCCCAACGTGACCGGGGGGTTGTCCGGGCCGGCCATCAAGCCGGTGGCCTTGCGGATGGTGTACCAGGCGGCGCGGGCCGTGCGCATTCCGGTGATCGGCATGGGCGGAATCGCCAGCGGCCGCGACGCGCTGGAGTTCCTGGTGGCCGGGGCCTCCGCCGTCCAGGTGGGCACGGCCACCTACGCCGACCCGCGCGCCACGGTCCGCATCATCGACGAGATGGCCCACTATTGCGCCCGCCACAAGATCGAAGCGGTCCGCTCCCTGATCGGCGCCTTGCGGACCTGAGGGGCCGGCCGCAGATTCCGCGGATTGCACCGCTCTCAATCAGGAATGTGAAATTCGTGGCGGAAGAGTCAACAGCGGGCGCAGACACGCCCACCCTCGATGCCGCCGGGAGGCCGACGACCACGCGCCGGCCTAACGATACCTGTAAGTGATTCGACCGCGAGTCAGATCATAGGGGGAAAGCTCGAGTGCGACCCGATCGCCGGCATGCTCAAAAGAATTATACCGCCGGCAAGGAGCGGTGCGCGCTGAATGACAAGCCTGCGCGTTGCCTTCCAGTCGTCCTGAGTGTACCACTCGACCGCCGTCTGGCGCATGTTGAATGTCGGCCGCGAAGCGGACACAGCACCGGGTTCGCGGCCCGGCGGTCATGATCGACATCGAAACCCCTCAAGCCTCGCGCCGAGCCGGCCGTCGCAACGGTTTCCTGCTTGCCGCTCAGTCCTGACCGGCGGTTTGGGCCTTGCTCGGAAGCGCCGGCACGTTCGTTCGCGCGACGCTGCGGAGCACAACCGGGCCCAACAGTCCGGACGGAAGGAGCGGGGATTCTCTCGTGAACTTCCGGATGTTGGTCCGTGTGAGGCGTTGAGGTTCGGGCAGAAACTGATCGCCGATGATGCGGTTGGGCCAGAGGTTCGTCACCCGAATTTCCAGCCGGTTTTTGCCGGGGTGAACGACGCCGGTCATGTCAACCCGGCGCGGCGGTTTCCACAAGATGCCCAGGTTCCTGCCGTTCAGGATCACCTCCGCCAGCTCTCGCACCTCGCCCAAGTCGAGTTCCAGGGCGTGATGGGGCCGCAGCAATTCGGCGGCGACCTCGATTTCTTTCTCGTACGCGGCCGTGCCGGAGAAGTACTTCACACCCCCATCGGCGTGCTGCGTCCACGAAGCGAGGCTCTCGAACAGGACTGCCGCAGGCGCTCCCCAGCCGGGGGCGAAGCGCACGTTCCAGGGGCCGGCAATGATGCGCGGTTCCGGAGCCGGCGGAACGGTCACGGTTACTGAACGGCCCGTGGAGTGCGTCAGGCGGTACTGTCCCGGTTCCGCGTCCACCAGGCTCGCCGCGCGGTTGCCGTCAATCCAAACCGCCACCGCGGCCGGACGCCCGTCTTTGGCTACCGAAATGAAGTGCTCGCCGGCGGGTTTACGGAAGACTACGAACGCGGATCCATAGGCGTGGAGCGGCAAGGGAAGCGTCGTGCGGCCGTCGTCGGTGGCCCGAAAGAATGCTTGTCGGCGAATCTCTCCTGTTTCAGGAAACCACAACTCCGGCGCCTTCCCCGTTACGCGAAAAATCGCGTCAATCACTTCCGGCCGATCCCCCTGGTTGCTGACAAAGTAGATGTCGGCTTCGGGCGTCCGGCGGTGGATGTAGTCGAGATTGGCGCCGGGTTGGGCCGTGAACTCGAAGTCCGGCTTGAGGCCGTCGGCGGCAAGCACCTGGCGAGCCGTGCGGCCGGCGATCACCCGTCCTTTGCCGGTTCGCTGGCCGCCCCAAAGCTCGGCGCTGATGCGGGCGACCTCGTCATCGCCACGCAGGCCCGTGCTGCGTTGGGGTTTCCCGCCCATCACCGTGGCGCCATCGCCCACCAGGTCCCGAATCTTGCCTATCGCTGCGGGAGATATAACGTCGAGATCGGGCAGCACCAGCAGGGCGTAGCTCATCCCGTCCGGCAGCGTGATCCGCCCCTTGTTCACGCTCAGGCGACGAAGCAGCACATCTTCATTGCAGACGTCGTAGTCGTAGCCGGGCAGAACCCCTGCGGGATCCGACGCCTTCAGGCGCACGAAATTGGGAACATGGTCCCCGTAGTAACAGAGCACGTCGGCCACGAAATGGCCCTGCTGGGCCAGGAATTGAGTTCGATTGATGTAGGAAAGAAAGGCCGGCGACTGCTCCCACCAGGTGATGTTGGGGTTGAAGTGCGTGCCCGCGAAATATTCCTGGCCGGGTTTGCCTATCTGGCGCGGCGAGCAGGTGAAGGTATGCCAGATGAGCAGGTTCAGACCTTCGCACACGGCCCGATCGAAACTCGGCTTCAGGTTGTCCCAGATCGACTCCTCCCAGTGCGGCCCGATGGTGGTGAAGCCTTCAGCGGCCACAAACGTTTTTCCGTAAATATGGGCGGCGCTGGCGGCTTCCTTGACGAAGAAGCGATCTTCATCGCGAACGCGGTGGGTTTTCGACTGCGCCCAGAATTCCATCTGCGGAAAGGCATTCAGCCCCAGATTGAGCAAGGCGTCCACGGGGGCGCCGTGCGGGCCGCCCGATTCGCAATGGATCCCCATGCCGTGCCGGCCCGCCAGCTCGGCGAATACAGCATAGTGGCGCTCGGCTACCAGGTCGCCGATGGTGCGCCGCAGGTCATTCAGGAAGCGATTGCTGGCGTCCCGGCTGTCCACCAGGCGCCCGGCAAAAACGGGCAGATAGGGCAGCGGGTCATATCCACGGCGTTTTCGGAATTCGTCGCGGAAGTTGGCGGTCCAGTTCACACCGCCCAGTTCCCAGCTATCGGTGACCAAGTACTTGAACGTTCGTCCGGCCAGCGGACCCGCGTCGGCGATCAATGGGGCCACCACCTGCCGCCAGTACGATTCCAGCGCCCCGCGATCGAGGTAATCGAGGGCCAGCCCCTGCCACGGCTGGCTGGAGGTGGACACGCGCGCGCCCGACGCGGTATAACCGAAACGCAGTAATTCCCATTCGCCTTCCGGAACCTGCCAGGACAGCCTGCCGTCGGGCTGCATCTGGGCCGTCAGGTCGATGACGCGTGTCCCCATGGTGTCCTCTTCGCCGGGACGGGCAGGCACGTCGGTCAACAGCGGGCGGGTGTCGGGCGTGGAGAACCCCGCCTCTTTTAAGGAGGCCTTGAAATCAAACTGCCGGATCGGCTCTCGCTTGGGCGCGGCTCCATGCTTCAGCGGATAGGCAACTAGCGCCACGTCGCGGTAGAAGTCGAGTTTGCGCGGCGGCGCTTCCAGCACGCCATCGAACCGCGACGGGCCCGTGACCTGCACACGCGACCAGGTCGATTGCTTGGCCGCTTCCTCGGGCTTCACGGTCGGCCCGCCCAGGTTCCAACCGCTTTGGATGTTCAAGCTTATTTCCAGCCCCAGGCGGTTGGCCTCGGCCAGGGTGTGGCGGAACAGGTCCCGCCACTGCGGCCCGGCGAAGATCGGTCCGGCAGGCACCTGCGCGTTCTTCCGCTGCTCGGCGCCGCCCGCATCGATGATGATGGCGCCGGCAAAGCCTTTGGCCTTCATCTGCTCGAGATCGCGCGTGATCGCTTCTTTGGTTACGTTGCTGTTGAGCCACCACCAGTAGCAGCGCAGGCGCGCCTGGGGCGGCGGGTTGCGAAAGCCCTGCTCCAGAGAGACCGGCGGGGCCGCCCAGGCGAGCAACACACAGCCGGCCAGAACGGCTATAAAGAGAACGTTTTTCATTTGCCAAACCGTCAGATGAACCAACAAGACATCAGGTCTTGGTGCCTTGGTGGTGGCCTCCTAGAACGTGAGGCGCAGCGCCAACTGCACGCGCCGGGGCGACCGCGCGGCGGTGAATTCGCCGAGGCGCGTGTTCGTCTGCTTACCCTGCGCATCGAATCGCGCCGCAGTATCGATGCTGCTGAACTGGGTATGATTGAAGGCGTTGTAGAATTCCCCCCGGAACTGCAGCCTCAACCCTTCCCACGGAATCCGGAAGTTTTTGAACAGCGACAAATCCCAGTTGTTGATGCCGGAACCGCGGAATAGATCCTTCGCCGCATTCCCTGGAGTGCCGATCACCGGCGGGCCGAACGCATCAATATTGAAGTTCCGGCTGAAGGTGCGCTCGCTCCTCGGCAACCGCGGATCCGCGAGCACCACCGGGCGGGCGCCGGTGTCGGTGGGCGAGCCGGTGATGTCGCTGGTGGAGACTAGCGTCGCACTGACCCCCGACGGGGCGCCGCTCATCATGGTGGCGATGCCCGATACCTGCCAGTCGTCGAAGGCAGTCTTCATCACCGGGTTCTTCCACAGCCGGCTGCCCTTGGGCACGTCCCAGATAAAGGACAGCTTCAGGATGTGTGTGCGGTCGAACCCGGCCTTCCCGTAGTTCCAGATCTTCGGGTTGATGAGCGTGCTGACCGCGGTGGTATCGCCATCGACGAGGTCCATGGCCTTGGACCATGTCCAGGCCGCTCCGTATTGAAAGCGGCGGGCGAAGCGCCGGTTGGCCGTCACCTGCAGCGAGTGATAGCTGGAATTGCTGTCGTACGCGTAGAAGGTGATGTTGTTGTAGCCCAGATAGGGCCGGAGCAACGACGCAGGCAGCGCCGCAGTGGCCGAGGTCGCCGAGGTATCTCTGTTCTGCGGCAGGAAATTGGTGCCGAACGGCACCGCGTTGATATTGCGCGCCGCAATCAGGTGGCGCCCGAGCGCGCCCACATAGGACACGTCCACAACCGTGCCGAACCCGACGTTGTGCTGAATGCCAATGCTGTAGTTCATGGTGTGCGCCAGCGGGCGAGCCCGGTCAAAGCCCATTGTTGCCGACGGGAAATTCAGCCCTTGAGCCTGCATGAAGGTCTCGAGGTTGTTGTAGTAGATGATAGGGTCGAGCCGGATCGGCGGGTTACGGAAGGTCGAGTTGAACGATCCATTCCATTCCTGCATATCGCGGAACGAGCCAAAGCCTCCGCGAATGGCGGTGCGGCCCTTGCCGAACGGATCGTAGGCGAAGCCGAAGCGCGGCGCGATCTTGATGCCGGAAGGATCGCGCATCCCGCGCGGGTATGACGGGTTCGCAGCCAGCGTAATGGTTCCGTTGAACGGATCGCCCTTGCCCGGCGCGATGGCGCTGATAGCGGCTTCCGGATAGAGGGTGCCACTAATCGGATCCATGGCCCTTCGGGTGCCGCTCACCCTGACCGGGATCATCAGCGCAACCGTGTTGGCCGGGTTCCAGAGTTGCGGCAGGAAGGCCGCCTCATTTTTCCCGCTCGGTGTGTGCCAGGGTTGCGACCAGCCGAAGCGGGCCCCGAAATCGAGCGTGAGCTTTCGCGTGGCGCGCCAGTTGTCCTGCGCGAACCATTCGATCACCGTCTGCCGGTGAAGGTAAAGCGGCCGCGACGTTGACTCCGTGTACGAGGCGAAATTGCCCAGCAGCGCATTGGCGAAGGGGTGGTTGGCATCATTGGGGTTACTCGTGTTCCTGCTGAAATCGATGGTGCCCGGGCCGTTGCCGTACAAACCTTTCGACTGCCGCCAGCGCATGGCCCAGAAGCCCAGCTTGGCCACGTGCGGTCCATGGGTTTTACTCAGCGTCACGGTTTCGTTGAAGGTCACGTCGTTGCCGTCGTAGGGGAAGCGCCCGTTCGCCTCGTACGCCGTCGAGACGGCGCCGGTGACACCGCCGAAAGTGGCTGCTGGGATGAGGTTCAGCGGATTGATTTCCGGATGGAACTGCGGGATGTTCACGCCCGATTTCTTGCGGGTGACACGCTCCAGGTCCTCCGGGGTGCGCGGCCGGGAGCCCTCAATGAAGATGGACAGAGCGCTCGAGGCCTCCAGGATCAGGCTGGGGCTCAGAATGCGCGTCCCCGACAGGGTCAAGGCGTTGGTATTGTCGCTATACACGGCCGGCAGGAATCCCCAGTTGCCGTTTCCCGCCGGCACCGCGTACCCGCCTACTTTTTCATCCCAGCGGAGATAGCGCGCATAGAAAGTGGTATGGGGATTGTGATTGTAGTCGAGCCGCAGCGTTTGTGTGTTCCTTGGTACGTCGAGGCTTTCCTGTGTCTGCCAGTTATAGCGGCGCGCGGCCAAGATGGTGGTGGTCGCGTCCAGGTTCGGCAGCGGGAAGATCTTCAGGTAATTCTGGCCGTTGACGTTGATGCGGCTTGCGGGAATGACATTATCGGGGAAGCAACCTGTCCGGTTGGTCGTGCTGCACGTCAGCCCGAGCAGCGGATCCCTAACCAGAATCAGCGCTCCGTTCAGGTCACGTGAGTCACTGAGATCCCCGCGGCGCTCCAGTTCGGTGGGCATTGTCAACTGGCGGATCGCCTGGGGCCGCGCCTCGCCCAGAATCTCGTGGGTGAAGGAGAAGAACACCTTCGGGTTCTTACGGTCGGAGAAGCGGGGCACGTAAACCGGGCCGTTCACGCTGAATCCGGCCAGCAGGTGGCGGTACACCGACTCGGGTATGGCATTCCGGTTGTTGAAGAAGCTGTTGGCATTCAACATCTCGTGGCGCTTGTACCAGTAGGCGGAACCGTGGAAGTCCTTGCTGCCGCCCCGGGTGACGGCCTGAATGCTGGCGCCCGGCTTGCGCCCAAACTCGGCCTGGTAGTTGCTCACCAGGATCTTGACCGTGGTCACTGCTTCCATGCTGATGGCCGTGTTGCGAGCGTACATCAGGGCGCTTTCCGTCGGTTGCCCGTCGATGGTGATGCTGTTGCCGGTATTCCTGCCGCCCTGCACGTTGAAATTCGCGCTGGAGCCGCCCGCGAACCCCTGGCTTTCCGAGCCCGGGTTGTCCACCACGCCGGGCATGAGCGAGACGAGAACGGCAAAGTCGCGGTTGATGACCGTCAGGTTCTCCACCTCGGCGCTGGTGACCACGCCGGAGCGCTCGCCGCTGGCAATCTGCACGCTGGCGCCTTGCTCGACGACGGTGATCGAATCGGCCACCGCGCCCACCTCCAGCCGAATCTGGCCGGCCGAGAAATTGTCGCTGGCGGTCAGCTCGATCTTCTTCCGCTCGTATTTGCGGAACCCGGCGTACTCAGCCGTTAGTGTGTAGAAGCCCGGCGGCACGGCATTGAAGACGAAGTTGCCTTCCGTGCCGCTCTCGACTTCGCGCATGGCCCCGGTCGCTTCCGAAACCAGCTTGAGCTTTACGCCCGGCATCGGGAGACCGGACGAATCCAGCACCGTGCCGCTGAGCGAGCCGGTCACCTGCGCGCCAACCGCGGCCGCGTGCAACAGCAAGGCCGCCGTCAATGCAAGCGTGACGATTGCTTTCATGATCCGAACTCCTTTACCGCGTCATACAACGCGATGATGTTCTCCGTTGGGGTATTGGCCTGGAGGTTATGGCAGGGGCAAACGATGTAGCCCCTGGCCTGCCGGAAAATCTCGATATTTTCGGCAACCTCGCGCCGCACGTCCTGTGGGGAACCGAAGGGGAGGGTGCGCTGGTTGTCGACACCGCCGTGGAACACCAGGGCGCCGCCGAACTCACGCGCCAGCATCCTGCGGTCCATGCCGCGGCAGCGCCACTGCACCGGGTTAAGCACCTCGATACCGATTTCGACCAGGTCCGGCAGGAGCGGGTAAATGGCGCCGTCGTCGTGATGGAAGACCCGGGCGCCGAGGCCGCGGGCCAGCTCGGCCATGCGCGCCAGCCACGGCTTGATGAAGCGGCGGAAGGCGGCGAGGCTCATCAACAGCGACTCTTGCGTGCCCAGGTCCTCGGCAACGTATATGAAATCGATCAGGTCGCCGGCCGCTTTCATGGCGCGGCGCACGATCCCGGCGTGGATTTCGAAAATGCGCTCCATGGCGGCGTCCACGATATCCGGGTTGGTCACCAAGTCTTCGAGCGCCCGGTCCATGCCGCGCAGCCGGCAGTAGAGGTAGAAGGGTTCGTAGGAGGCGCCCACGATCGGATAGTCGCGCCACTGCAGGCACTCATCGCGCAGCCGGCTGGTGTCCCATTCCTCCGCCTTCGGCCAGGGGAAGCAGTCGATTTCCGCCGCCTGCGTGACGTTTGCCATGGGGGGGTTGACCGCCTCCTCGTACACCCCCAGCCCGTCCATATACGGCACCAGCGCGGTCTCGATATTCCAGACGCTGAACAGCGAGGGGATGTGCCAGGTGTCTTCCTTCGCCCGCGGGTGCTTGGGTGCGAGAAAAACGCATTTGTCGATGTCCAGTGCTTCCCAAAGCTCGCGCTCCGATGCGCAGCCCAGTTCGCGGAGCAGGCGGCGGGTCACCTCGGCGGTGGCCCAGTAGTCGCAGGGCACCCGGTCCGCACGCCCGTCGTCCAGCACGGCCCGCCAGCGTTCTCGCGGTGTCACGTTCTGTAGACTGTGCTGCCTGCCGCTACGCTTGTCAATGGAGATGTGGACAGGGGGCAGCACTTCGACAAGCGGGCTAGCAGTGATCGCGGCCACGGCCGCCGCCGCCGGAGCCGAAACGCCCGCGGCCGCCGCCCTCTCCGAAGCGGCCGCCGCCGCCGCCGCCGCCGCCGCCCGGACGCGGGCCGCTCCGGGAACCGCCGCTCTCCGGCCGAGCTTCGTTGACGCGCAGCGTGCGGCCTTCCCACTGCATCCCGTTCAGCTTGGCGATGGCCTGCTCCAGGTCCTCCCCCGAACCCAGCTCGATGAAGCCGAATCCGCGTGACTGGCCGGTGTCCCGGTCCCGAATCACGCGGGCGCTCTCCACCTTGAAGCCCTCGTTTGTTACCCAGTCCACCAAATCCTGGTCCTCGACTGAGTGAGGCAGATTGCCCACGTAGAGTCTTGACATGTCATCCTTTCTTTCAATTGCGAGGCCAAACGGAGTTGCTCACTCGCCTGCGCCCACCCGGTCAAGCAAAAAAGGCCGCCTCCGGGCCAGCCCAAGGCAGCCTTTTCGACAAACGTCCAGTGATCGGCACTCTCTGTCGCAACTTGCACAGTATAACCCCAACCGGCCTTTCCGCGGCAAGCAACCGGCGTCTGCCTGTGCGGGTCCCGGCAGGGACAAGCAAGGCGCATCCGGCTCATCCGTGTTTATCCGTGGTGAGTGATACGAGCTAATACCCGCGGGCCTTATCGACCACATTCAGCAGCGGCAGGCCATTCACGTAGCGGCGCAGGTTCTCGGTGAACAAGGCCATGACGCGGCCCCGTCGCTCGAGCGCGTAGCCGGAAGTGTGGCAGGTGATGATGGCGTTGGGCGCGGCCCACAGCGGGTCATCGGCCGGCAGCGGCTCCCGCGGGGTTACATCCAACCCGGCCCCGGCGATCCAGCCCTCCTTCAGCGCCCGCGCCACGGCCTCGCCGTCGTACAGCGTGCCGCGCGAAATCGCGATCAGGAAGGCCGTCTTCTTCATGCTCTTCAAGAACGCTTCGTTTACCATCCCGCGCGTCAGCTTGGTTTCCGGGGCGGCCACCACGACGGCATCCGATTGCCTGACCAGCTCCGCCTGCCAGCCCGGATCGCGCAGCTCATCGACCCAGTGGGGCTTGGGCAGCGGCTTGGCGTCGGTGGCGATGATGCGCATGCCGAAGCCGTAGTGGGCCCGGCGGGCTGTCTCGCTGCCCAGGCCCCCGAAGCCGATCACCCCCATGGTCCGGTTGCTGATTTCCACCAAGTCGGGCGCGCTTTTCCACTGCTTCCGGTCGCCCTGGCGGACGTAGGTCGGAAACCCGCGGGCCAGGGCCAGCAGCAGCCCGATGGCCGTCTCGGAAATGACCGGGGCGAAAACGCGCTGCATGTTGGTCAGCACGATCTTCGATTCGAGCAGCTCGGGCATTTCAACCAGGCCCTCGACGCCGGCCGCCGGGTTCTGAATCCATTTCAACCGGGTCCCGCGCCTGATCGTCTCGCGATCGGCCACGCCGAAGAAGGCGTCGGCGTTGGCGATGGCCGCGTACACTTCGTCCCGGTTCCGGCACTGCACCAGCTCGATCTTGGGCGCCAGCCGGGTGACCGCGGCGGCCTCCTCGGGCGTGAATTGCTGGCTGGTCACAATGCGCACGGTCGCCGGGGTCGGCCCCATTTCGGCCGTGGGATACAGTTCGCTGATGACCGGCGCGGGCGCTTCATCGGCGGCCGTGGCGGCGGCAGCGGCGGTGGTCCCCGCCGCCATGCCCAGAAATCCGCGACGCGATAGATCGAGTTTGGTCATAAGTCGTCCGGCTCCTCTCGCCCGCGGATTCTACCATGAAGGTTGCAGGTTGCAGGCTACAGGTTGCAGGTAACAGGTGATCGGCCTGGCGGCGGTTGGATGGCCGGTGCGCTTCCCTCGGAGAGTAGCTGGGAAAAGACGCCGATGTTACGCGGTTAGTCAGTCGAAAAAGACCCCCACTTCGGCTCCGCGATCCAGACCCAGCAGCTTGGCCGCAGCCCCCCGATTCGCCGCCAGTTCCAGGTAACCGCTGCTTCCCACAATGGCAAACAAGTCGCCCGGCGCGGTCTGGGCGTAGAACTGGTTGATCTTCGTGATCTCGCCCTTGCCGGCGGTGATGCGGAAGGGCGGCGGATTCTGCTCGAACAGCAGCGGTACGTCCTGGGCCGTGATGTTGGTGATGGCGTTGCCAAACCGGTCGACCTTCAGGACCACTCCCTTCACCGTCTTCTCGTTCACAGCCTTGGGCCGGGGTACGGCAAAGCGCACGTAGTCGGTGATGGGATCGCCGAACTTGGCCAACTCCACCCCGCGGCTCAGCCAGCCGGCGATGGGGGCGAATATGTCGCGCGCATGGAAGGTGTTGCTCACCGGACTGAGAAAGTAATAATCCGAGGTGATGTGGCGGACTTCGTGTTCCTCCCGCGCCATGATGAACGACAGCACGCCGTTGTCCGGGCAGATGAAACGGTAGATGCCCGCCGCCACCAGGATGGGGCGCCGCTGGCTGCCCACGCCCGGATCGACCACCACCACGTGAATGGTGTGGTTGGGGAAGAACCGGTAAGCCTGCGCGATGGTGAATGCTCCGTCCAGGATGTCGTGGGAACGGACCTCGTGCGAGATGTCGATGATGTCGGCTTCCGGGTTCAGGTTCAGAATGACTCCTTTGATTGAGCCGACGAAATGGTCGGATAAACCGAAGTCCGTTGTGAGCGTGATGAGTGGACGGGCCATAGCCAGCAATATCAGCGAATTGCAGGCCGGTGTCAAGCGGAGGCTGGAGGCCGGAGGCTGGAGACCGGAGGCTGCATGCTAGAATTGAGTGATGAGCCGGCAGGGCTACAGCCTCCGGTCTCCAGCCTCTTATGGAACGGCTCTACTTCGATTACAACGCCACCACGCCCCTCCTGCCCGAGGTGCTGGACGCCATGCTGCCGTACCTGAAGGAGGATTACGGCAATCCTTCGAGTATTCATCACTTCGGCCAGCAGGCACGCGCGGCGGTCGAGCAAGCCCGCGCCCAGGTGGCGGCGTCGATCAACTGCCGGCCCAACGAGATCGTTTTCACCGGGGGCGGCACGGAGGCGGACAACCTGGCGGTGTTTGGCGCGGTGCGGGCCGCGGTCGCCCGCGGGCCGGGGCCGAAACACGTCATCACCAGCGCCATCGAGCACCACGCCGTATGGAATGCCTGCCAGGCGCTGGAGAAAGAGGGCGCCGAGGTCACCTACCTGCCGGTGGGGAGCCGCGGAATCGTGAGCATCGACGATGTGCGCCGGGCGCTCGGTCCCGAAACCGCGCTGGTCACCGTGATGTACGCCAACAACGAGATCGGCGCTATACAGCCGGTGGCCGAGATCGCGCAACTGGCGCGCGCCCACGGCGCGCTGGCGCATACCGATGCCGTGCAAGCCGTGGGCAAGATCCCGGTGGACGTGAAGGCGCTGGGCGTGGACCTGCTGACGCTGAGCGGGCACAAGATTTGCGCACCGAAGGGAGTGGGGGCGCTGTTCGTCAGGCGCAACACGCTTCTGCAGCCGCTGAGCTACGGCGGCCATCATGAGCGCGACCGCCGTGCCGGGACCGAGAACGTGGCCGGCATCGTCGGGTTGGGCCGGGCGGCGGAGTTGGCGCGGCAGTCGCTGGCCGCCGAGAGCCGGCGCCTGGCCGCCCTGCGCGACCGGCTGGAGCGCGGCGTCCTGGAGAAAGTCCCCGACACGACCGTCAACGGCGACCCGCTCCACCGCGTCCCCAACACCTCCAACCTGCGCTTCGACTACGTGGAGGGAGAAGCGCTGGTGATCGCGCTGGACCTGAAGGGCGTGGCCTGCTCGACCGGCGCGGCCTGCTCCAGCGGCGCCATCGAGCCCTCGCATGTGCTGACCGCCATCGGCCTGCGCCCCGAGCAGGCGCGCGCCAGCCTCCGCTTCAGCCTGGGCCGGCAGACGACCGAGGAGCAGGTGGATCGCCTGCTCCAGATCCTGCCCGGTGTCGTCGCCCACCTGCGCGAACTGTCTCCGGTGTACAAGAGGTGACGAGTGTCAAGTGACGAGTGACGAGCCCGGGTGACTCGTCACTTGTCACTCGTCACTTGTCACTTGTCACTTGCATGAATAGCAACCAGACCATAGCGGTGGCGATGAGCGGCGGCGTGGACAGCTCCACGGCCGCGCTGCTGCTTCACGAGCAGGGCCTCAAGCTGATCGGGCTGACCATGCAGGTATGGAACCAGCGGCGGCTGGCGGGCCATGCCGGGATGCCGGTGAGCACGCACGGCCGCTGCTGCTCGCTGGACGACGTGTACGACGCGCGCCGCGTGGCCGAGCGCCTGGGCCTGCCCTACTACGTGGTCAACTTCGAGCAGCGCTTCGAGCGGGAGGTGATTCGTCCCTTCATCGACGATTACCTCTCGGGGCGCACGCCAATTCCTTGCGCGCTGTGCAACTCGCTGCTGAAATTCGATCAGTTGCTGGTGACCGCGCGGCAGATTGGCGCCGGCTCGATCGCCACCGGCCACTATGCGCGCGCCGGCCGCGATCCCGGCCCCGGCCGCTTCACGCTGCGGCGCGGCAGCGACCAGGGCAAGGACCAGTCCTACTTCCTCTTCGGGCTGACGCAGGAACAATTGAGCCGAACGCTGTTCCCGCTGGGCGCGATGACCAAGGAGGAGGTGCGGGAGCGGGCGCGGGCCGCCGGCCTGCCGGTGGCCGCCAAGCCCGACTCCAACGAAATCTGCTTCGTGCCCGGCAACGACTACAGCCGTTTTATCGCCGCCTACTTTGCCGAGCAGAGCCAGGGCGTGCCGGCGCGGCCCGGCCCCGTGGTCGATGGCGCCGGGCGCGTGCTGGGTGAGCATCCGGGCATCCACAACTTCACCGTCGGCCAGCGCAAGGGGCTGGGCGTGGCCGTCGGGCATCCCCTTTACGTGCTGCGCCTGGAGCCGGAGACCGCCACGGTCACGGTCGGCGAAGATGCGGAGCTGTTGGCGACGACGGCGGCGGTGGCGGGCGTCAACTGGGTCTCCATTGCGCCGCCCCGCGCGCCGATTCGGGCTGAAGTGAAGATCCGCTACCGGCACCGCGCCGCGCCCGCCGCCGTTACACCGCTCGATGACGGCCAGGTCCGCGTGCAGTTCGACTCACCTCAGCGGGCCATCACCCCCGGCCAGGCAGCCGTCTTCTATGACGGCGATTTGCTGCTGGGCGGCGGCTGGATCCAACGGCAGGGCTAATTCACCACAAAGCCAGACAGAGCCGCGAGCGTCAGCGAGCGGGTGCTTGCGCAGCG
>JAPKYU010000322.1 GCA_026394175.1 Acidobacteriota bacterium
TGAGAAGCCGCGGCCATTCGTGTGGACCGCGACGGTCGAATCGATCATCCAGAAACTCGCTCGCTGTCGCCAGACCCTGGAACAGATTCAACCCGGTTGCACCCAGCCGCGCCGCTGTAAGAGAAGAAAACAAGTGTCCAGTTAATTCTTGGACACTACACTAGCCCAGTCGCCGCGGCGACCAAGCTGTGGGTGGCAAAAGAGGGGAGAACAAGCCCGCGAAGCGGGCGACATAAAACGCCGCGAGATTCCTGTCGCCCGCTTCGCGGGCTTGTTCCGCCTGCTGCGGACCTTTCCCACGGCTGACGCCGTGGGCTTTCTTCTTTCGCCCGCTTCGCGGGCTCCAGGGCCTTGATTCCCCTCCCCGGGCTTGCGCCCGGGGCTACTACATGCCGCCCGCTCCGCGAGCTCCAGTGGGCCCCCGAAAAGCCCACGCCGCCAAGGCCTTTTACACTTTCGAGAGAGGAGCCAAAAACTGAGGGCGGGCTTTAAAGGCCCGCCCTCGGTGTTCCCGTCGTGGGTTTACTTGAAGGTGGCGACCACGCAGGTCCAGTTGGCGGTGGCGCTCAGGATGAACGCGCCCGAGAACGCCGCAGTCGAGGTAGCGATGCGGTCCTCGGTGGCGGCCCGGGAGCCGTACTGCACGGTGTCCTGCAACTCCATTTGATAGCCGGAGCCGGCGGACACGCCAGCCCCGGAGGAGCTGGGCAGGCCGAGACCGGCGAACACCAGCTCGTTGGCTGAAGTCGTGGCCGCGGTCTGGCCGCTGCTGGGCGCGTTGCTGCTGCCCTGGGCGTGCGCCGTCCGATCCAGCGCGGTCACGCCGCTGTATTCGTAGATCGCCAGCCAGGGATGGTTGTTGGTGGAAGAGAACCGCGCGGTCACGGTGTTGTTCCCGCCCGTGATGTTCCTGGCGTAGAAGATGTGGGTTTGGTGGCCGTCGGTGCTCTGAACCTGCGACACCGCATCCACGTAAGTGTTCCCAACGGTGTCGGTGACCGTGACAGTCTGCGAGGTCGAGGACATGCGCACGAAGGCGATGATGAGGTTGCCGGCGGTGTTGGCGGCGGCGAACGTCTGCGCCACGGAGGCCACGCCGGTGCCTTCAATCGCCCGCGACTGGACCAGCTTGATCGGCGGCGCGCTCGGGGGCGCGTTGATGGTGATGCTGAAGGCCTGGCTCGCGGTCTGGGAGTTGGCGTCGCGCACCTGCGCCGTGAAGCTCGCCGTCCCGGCCGCGGTGGGCGTGCCGGAGATGACGCCGGTGTTGGAAGCCAGCGACAGGCCCGCCGGCAGGCTGCCGGAAACCACCGACCAGGTGTAGGGCGCGATGCCGCCGGTGGCCGTCAGCGTCGCGCTGTAGGAAGCGCCGGCGGTGCCGCTGGCCAGCGAGCCGGTGGAAATGACCGGCGGGGGCGCCGGTGGGGTGCTGTCAACCGCTTTGAAGGTGGCCACGGCTGCTGTCCAGCTCGCCGACGCGCTCAGCGTGAACGTGCCGGAGTATGAGCTCGTGGCCGAGGTGGTCTGCCCTTCATTGGCTCCGGGCGAGGTTGCGCCGGAGCAGTTGTGCTGGAGCACGGTGTAGCCGCTGCCGGCCGTTATTTGCGCCGTCCAAC
>JAPKYU010000706.1 GCA_026394175.1 Acidobacteriota bacterium
ATTGCGAGTGGTAAGCGAGCAGGGCCTCCAGCCGCCGCTCGAACTGGTCGCTGATGTCCACCACAAACGACGGCCGAACGTCGGCGTATAGCGTCGAGTAAATGATCTTGCGCGGGCGGTGCGGCTCGCCTTCCAGCGGCAGTTTCTTCAGGCCCGCCAGGAAGCAGGCCTCGTAACCCAGCCGGCCGGCCGCGTAGTGGTCCGGATGGCGGCCTTCCCAGTACGGCAGAAAGACGGCCTGGGGACGCAATTGCCGGATGCGGGCCGCCACCTGCAGGCGGTTCTCCCAGGTGTTCTCGAGACGGGCGTCGGGCAGCCCCAGGTTCTCCCGCCAGCCCACCTGGAGGATGCGGGCCGCCTCCGCGGCCTCGCGCGCGCGCTCGTCGGCGCTGCCGCGCGTTCCCATTTCCCCGGCGGTCAGGTCCAGAATGCCGGTGGTGTGGCCCGATTCAGCAAGCTTCAGCAGCGTGCCGCCGCAGGTCTGCTCGGCATCATCTCTGTGAGCAACAATGGCCAGTGCGTCAACTTTCATATGGAACGCGAGCCGCAGATTGCGCAGATTGCACAGATTAATCGGTGTAATCTGCGAAATCTGCGGCTACGGGCCTCACCATTCATAATACCGGCGGAGGCGCGGGCGCCGCCCCATCATTTTCACCAGCACAAGCCCGCAGACAAAGCCGCCGACGTGCGCCCACCAGGCCACGCCGCCCTGGGCCTGCAGCGAGGCGTTGCCCACGCTGGTCAGCCCGGAGATCACCTGGACCGCGATCCAGTAGAACAGCATGACGTAGGCCGGGATTTCCACGGTGAACAGGAAAAAAAAGGGAACCAGGGTGAGCACGCGCGCGCCGGGGAAAAACAGCAGGTAGCCGCCCATCACGCCGGCGATGGCCCCGCTGGCTCCGACGCTGGGCACGCGCGACGACAGGGTGAGAGACGTCTGGCAGAGCGCCGCCACAACCCCGCAGGTCAGGTAGAACACCAGGAAGCGGAAGTGGCCCAACTGGTCTTCCAGGTTGTCACCGAAGATCCACAGGAACCACATGTTGCCCAGGAGGTGCAGCCAGCCGCCATGCAGGAACATGTGCTCGACCAGGGGGGGCAGGACGGCGCCGACCGCCGCCCGCCCGGCAATGAAGTTGGCGAAGCGCAAGGGAACCACGCCGTGCAGGCCGACGAAATGTTCCAGGCTGTAGGGGTCCAGGCTCAGCTCGTAAAGAAAGATGATGACGTTGACGGCGATCAGGCCGAGGGTGACGAACGGCACCGAATAGCGGGGCGCGTTGTCGCGCAGCGGGATCATCGAACCAGATACTCGCGGTTGACCCGGCGGCCGGCCCGTTGCATCAGGGCCTGCACTTCGGGCAGAGTAGGGACGCCGCCGCGCGCGCCGACCTTGGTGCAATTCAAGGCGGCCGCGGCGCAGGAGAAATCCAGCGCCCGGTCCAGCGGCATCTCCTCCAATACAGCATAGCAGAGGGCGCCGCGAAACACGTCGCCCGCCCCGGTGGTGTCCACGGCATCCACCTCGTAGGCGGGGCTATAAAGGAAGCCGCCGTCGGCCAGCGCCAGTACGCCGTCGGCCCCCAGGGTCACGGCCGCCACCTTCATGCCGAATTCGCCCCGGATGATCTCCAGGGCCTTGAAGGGGTCCGGTTCCGCGGTGTAGGCCTCCGGGACATTGGCCGAGGCGATGAAGTAATCGAGGTGCTGGAGGAGGGAGTCCATGTTCTCGTAGAGCGTGTCGATGTCGCAGGTGACGGGGATGGCCGCGGCGCGGGCCCATTGGGCCGCGGTGGCCGCCGCCTCCAGGTCCCCGGCATCCAGGTGCAACAACC
Organism: Acidobacteriota bacterium; assembly: GCA_026394175.1. Classification (GTDB taxonomy): domain Bacteria; phylum Acidobacteriota; class Terriglobia; order JAJPHL01; family JAPKYU01; genus JAPKYU01. Next base: position 1,842 of record JAPKYU010000706.1, read on the forward strand.
GGCCGCCGCAGATGCTTTCCCGCGAGAGCATGGCCGGCTTCAGCGTGAGCCGCGGATCGCGGTGCCAGAGGATGGTGCGTTCCCCGGTCCGCCGGTCGATGATGATGTAGGCGGTCTGGTTGGGGCAGCCGGGCACGACCTCGACATCCTCGATATCCACACCGCTGGTTTTCAGGCTCATCAGTTGAAAGCGGCCGCGCTCATCGTCGCCCACCGTGCCGATGTATTTGCAGCGCTTGCCGAGCTTGCGGCAGGCAATCACGGCGGTGGCCACCTGGCCGCCCGCCTCCAGCCGCTCCTCCGCGAACAGGCTCTTGGAGTTGTACTCGGGGTAACGGGGAACAATGATGACGGTGTCGGTGGCGTTCTGGCCCACACCCACCATGTCGAAGGGGCGGTTCATTCCACCAGCGATTGTAATGCAGGACGCCGCCCTTTGGGAACCGCGCTTTGTGCGCCCTTGTGCCTTTGTGTCTTGGTGACTTGGTGGTGAATCAGACTCCGAAAAGCACGCGGAGATGCCGGCGGGCGGGCTCGACGGCGCTCGAGCCGGGCTTGACCCCGGCCAGCCGCTCCTCCTCGGCCAGCACGCACCCGGACCACTGTGCCTTCTTGATGGCGGCGGCCAGCGGCTTGTAGTCAACCCGCCCGGCGCCCAGCGGCACCTGCTCCTCCAGGCGTCCCTGGCCCCGGAAGTCGCGCAAATGGATCCCGTCGATACGGCCGGCATGCCGCGAAAAGAACTCGGCGGGGTCGGTGCCGGCCAGGACCGCGTGTCCGGCGTCCAAGACGAGCGACACCACCTCCGGCGACGTGCGCCGGATCAGGCCTTCGATTTCCGCCTGGCCGTTTTGGAACTCCAGGTCGTGGTTGTGGTAGGCGAAGCGCAGGCCGTGCTTGCGGCAGGCCTTGCCGGCCCGGTCCAACCCCTCTGCCTTGGCCTGTAACGCGGCGGCATCCACCTTGCCGTTGGAGCCCAACGCGCGGCCGCTGACGATCAGCCGCCTGGCCCCCAGGGCCGCGCCGCCCGAGGCCATGGTCTCGATCATCTCAGCGGGAGGAATGGCGGTCTTCGGATCGTAGCCTTGCCCCAGAAAAATGTGGACGGCCCAGAATTCCAGCCCGCTTTTCTCGATTTCGCGCCGCGCCGCCGCCGCGTCCTGGAACCGGCTTTGAACATTGCGGAAGCCGGTCTCGAAGCAACCGAAGTCGAGCTTGCGAATCCTGCCCAGGACCTCGAGGAACTGGGCGAAATCCTGGATCGGCCAGGCGTTGGTTTGGCAACCGACATGAATGCGCGCCGTCGCTGCCAGCAGTTGGGAGCCGGCGCCGGCCAGGCCGCAGGCCAGGAGAAAATCCCGTCGCGTCATGCAACCCGGTTCTTATCACAAAGCCGCAAGGAACACAAAGCTGCTGTCGCCGCAACCAAAGCCTCACCGCAGAGGCGCACGGAACGCAGAGAAAACGCGGAGAGGTGGAAGACCTCTCTACATCTCAGCGCTCTCTGCATCACCGCGTTGAAGGCTCGGTTGCGGCGATGGCTGCTTTGTGATACTTTCGTTGGTTTATAGCTCTGGTCGCGGGCGGCACTATCGCGCCCCGGAACTGAATGCCGCGCAGGGAAACCGAAGCGATCATCCTGCGAACCTATCCGCTGAAAGAGGCCGACAAGATCGTCAGCTTCTTCTCCCGCGCTTGGGGCAAGACGCGGGGGGTGGCCGCGGGCGCCCGGAAGCTGAAGAACCGGTTCGGCGCCGCGCTGGAGCCCCTTTCGCATGTCCGCCTCTGGTATTTCGAGCGCGAGACGCGCGAGCTGGTCAGCATCGATTCGGCCGAGCTGATCCGGTCCTATTTCGACATCCAGAGCGATTACGCCACAGGCCTGGCCTGCGCGTATATCTCCGAGGTTTGCGAGCAGACGTTGCCGGAGCGCGAGCCGAATGAGCACCTGTTCCGGCTGGTGGTGCTGGCGCTGGAACACCTTCGGCAGACGGGCCGGATCTGGCCGGCGCTGACCTATTTTGACCTGTGGGCCGTGCGGCTGGCGGGACTGCTGCCGTCAGTGGAGCGCTGCGTGGCCTGCGGCAGCGCGCTGGCCCCGGACGCGGAGGCCTATTTTCAGCTTTACCCGGCCGGCCTCAATTGCGCCCGGTGCCGGCTGGACGGCGCCTGGGAGCTTTCTGCGGAGTCGCGGCAGATGGCGCGCGAGATGCTTCGCGCCTCCCTCCCCCACCTCGCCCCCCGGGCCTGGAGCAGGGAGACAGGCGCCGACCTGCGCCGGTTTCTCGGGCAGCGCATCGAGGCGCACATCGAGCGCAAGCTGGTCACCCGCTCCGCTCTGGAAAGCGTGGAGTGAAGAAGTAGCCGCAGATTGCGCAGATTTCGCGGATGCAGGCGTTTCGTCTCTGTCCAATCTGAGGAATCTGCGAAATCTGTGGCTCGGTCTTTCTTTGCTGTGCCGCCAGCCTGATGCTTCGGTATTCTAGGTAGATAATGGCGCTGAGTTTCCAAGACCTGATTTTCCGGCTGCAGGAGTTCTGGGGCCGGCAGGGTTGCGTCATCCAGACTCCCTACGACGTGGAGGTGGGCGCGGGCACCATGTGCCCGGAAACGTTCCTGCGCGTGCTGGGCCCGCAGCCATACCGGGTCGCTTACGTACAGCCCAGCCGGCGCCCGGCCGATGGCCGTTACGGCGACAACCCCAACCGCCTCTTCAAGCACTGGCAGCTCCAGGTGATCCTGAAGCCTTCCCCGGCCGACATCCAGGACCTGTATCTGAAAAGCCTGCGGCACATCGGCATCGATTTGCGCAAGCACGACATCAAGTTCGAGGAAGACAACTGGGAATCGCCGACCCTGGGCGCCTGGGGCATCGGCTGGCAGGTGATGCTCGACGGCCTGGAAATCACCCAGTTCACTTACTTCCAGCAATGCGGCGGCATCGACCTGGACCCGGTGCCGGCCGAATTAACCTACGGCCTGGAGCGCATCGCCGCCTTCCTGCAGGACGTGGACAGCGTCTACGACATCGTGTGGAACCCGCCTAAGCGCGGGGCGTCGTCGTTTTCTTATCGCGATGTGCGGCACGCCGACGAGCTGCAGTTCTCGGTTTACAACTTCGAGCGGGCCGACGTGGCGACACTGTGGCAGTTGTTCGAGCTGCACGAGAAGGAATGCCGGCGGCTGTTGGCTGAGTACCCGTCCGGCCAGGAGCCAGCCGAGAAGCGCCGCTTCCCTGTCCTGGCCGCCTACGACCAGGTACTGAAGTGCTCGCACCTGTTCAACCTGCTGGATTCGCGCGGCGCTATCAGCGTCACCGAGCGCGTGGCCGTCATTGGCCGCGTGCGTGAGCTGGCTGTCGGCGTGGCTCGCTCCTGGATCGATCAGAATGTAGCGGCGACCTTCACGTCGCCATCCGAGGAGGCCGTCGTTGCCGAGTAACGAATTTTTCCTCGAAATCGGCACCGAAGAGATTCCGGACTGGATGATCGAGCCGGCGCTCAAGGAGTTGCAAAACCTGCTCTGGGGCGACCTTTTGCTTCGGTCACTGGTTCAGGAGGACGGCCTCGCAGAGGTTCACGCAACACCGAGAAGGCTCGTCCTTTACATCCCGGCTGTCTTGGACAAGCAACCTGACATTGAGAAACTCGTCACTGGTCCGCCGAAGAGTGCGCCCCAGCGAGCAGCCGAGAGCTTTGCCCAGAAAATGGGCGTCCCCCTGTCGCAGATCGAGGTTGTATCAACGCCGAAGGGTGAATACTGGGGCTTCCGGCAAAAGCAGAAGGGTTTGCAGACCAAGGAACTGCTTAAGACGTTGGTACCGGATACGGTTCTGCGAATCCACTTCCCAAAAACCATGTACTGGACCGGGAAGAACGGGCCGCGCTTTATCCGTCCCATCCGGTCTCTGCTGGCGCTGTACGGCAGGCGCGTGGTGCCGTTTTCCATCGCCGGCGTCAAGTCCGCTGCTTACACCTTCGGCCATCGCGTGCTGGGCAAGCCGCGCATCAAGGTGACGAGCTTCCAGCAATATCTCGAGGCGCTGAAGAACAACGGCGTGGTTCTGAAGGCGGCCGAGCGGCGAGAGAAGATACTGGCGGACGCGGCGCGCCTGCTGGCGGCGGCACAGCCTGAAGGGTCGCCGCGGCGACCTACTTTGCGCGAGAATCCCACCCTTCTCAACACACTCGTCTACCTGACCGAGTTCCCCACCGCTGACATGGGCCAGTTCGACCCGGCTTATTTGGAGTTGCCCGAAGAGGTGCTGGTCACGGTGATGCAGCATCACCAGAAGTACCTTTCGGTTTCCGACGCCGCGGGCAAGCTGGCGCCGCGCTTCATCTTCGTGATGAACCTGGACGGGGACTCGACCGGCGCCATCCGCCACGGCAACGAGCGCGTGCTGCGCGCGCGCTTCAACGACGCCCGCTTCTTCTGGGAGACCGATCAGAAGACGCCGCTCGGCGACCGCCTGCCGATGCTGGAACACGTCACCTTCCAATCGCAGCTCGGCAGCTACCGGCAGAAAACGGAGCGCAACGTGGCGCTGGTGCGCCGCCTGGCCGCATTCGTTCCCCAAGCCCCGGTGGAACACGCGGCCCGCGCCGCCGAGCTGGCCAAGTGCGACCTGACCACCGAGCTGGTGAAGGAATTCACCGAGCTGCAAGGTGTCGTCGGCGGCCTTTACGCCCGTGCGCAAGGCGAGCCGGGCGAAGTGGCCGACGCCATCTACGACCACTACAAGCCGGAGAGCATGGAAGAGCGCTCGCCGCGCACGCCGGCGGGCGCGCTGGTGGCCCTGGCCGACAAGCTCGACACGCTGGCCGGGTGCTTCTCGATCGGGCTGAAGCCCAGCGGCTCGAGCGACCCGTTCGCCCTGCGCCGCGCCGCCCAGGGCGTGGTCAAGATCCTGGCCGACCACAACCTGCACGCGCCGCTGCCAGAATTGATCGCGGCCGCGCAGCCGTCGGGGGAGGCCGCTGGGCAGTTAGGCGAGTTTTTCCTCGACCGGCTCCGCTATTACCTGCGCGAGGTGCGCGGCTTCCGCTATGATGAAGTGAACGCCGTGCTCGCGGTCGGCGCCCAAGACGTGCCCGACGCCATCGCCCGCTGCGAAGCCGTGCGGCAGGTGCGGCCCACGAGCAATTTCGAGCCCTTGTCGGCCGCCTTCAAGCGCATCCAGAACATCCTGCGGAAGGCCGGCGGCGTCGGGCAATTCCCCGGCGAGCCGGATGCCGCGCTGCTGGAAGGGGGCGCCGAAGCGGAGCTTGACGGCCAGGCGCGCCGGGTCTTCGAGGAAACAAAGGAAAGCAGGGATTACGAGATGGTCTTGCGCCGCACTGCCGAGCTGCGGCCGGCCGTGGATACCTTCTTCGACAAGGTGCTGGTCATGGCCGAGGACGAGCGCGTGCGGCGCAATCGCCTGACCTTTTTGGCCTGGCTGTTGCGGGCCTTCACCCGCGTAGCCGACTTCTCGGAGATCGTCGTGAGCTAACGAGGCCGTGGGCTGTGGGCTGTAGGCTGTGGGCTTATCCCCACGGCCTACAGCCTACGGCCTACAGCCCATCAAATCATAGGAGCTGATGGAATGCATACCAAATACGTTTACTTTTTTGGCGGCGGTCATGCCGACGGACACGGCAAGATGAAAGAGGAGCTGGGCGGCAAGGGCGCCGGCCTGGCCGAGATGACCAACGCCCAATTGCCCGTTCCCCCGGGCTTCACCATTTCCACCCGCGCCTGCGTCGCATACTTCCAGCAGGGCGGCAAGCTGCCCCCCGAGGTTGACCCGCGGACGGCGGAAGCGCTCGCCAGGCTCGAGGAATTGCAGGGGCAGAAGCTGGGCGATCCGGAGGACCCGCTGCTGGTCAGCGTGCGTTCCGGCGCGAAGTTCTCCATGCCCGGCATGATGGACACCATCCTGAACCTGGGGTTGAACGACCGGAGCGCGGAGGCGCTGGCCCGCAAGTCCGGCAATCCGCGCTGGGCCTACGACAGCTACCGGCGTTTCATCCAGATGTTCGGCAACGTGGTGCTGGAAATCCCGAAGGAGGAGTTCGAGCACATTTTCGACGGCCAGAAGAAGAAGGCGAAAGCGAAGCTGGACACCGAGCTGAGCTCCGAGAACCTGAAGAACGTGGTGGCCGAGTACAAGAAGCTGGTGCGGAAGAAGACCGGCCAGCCGTTCCCGCAGGAGGCGCGCGGGCAGTTGAAGATGGCCCGCGACGCCGTGTTCCGCTCCTGGAACAACAAGCGCGCCACCACTTATCGCCGCCTGAACAACATCCCCGATGACCTGGGCACCGCGGTCAACGTGCAGGCCATGGTGTTCGGCAACCTGGGTGAAACCAGCGGCACCGGCGTGGGCTTCACCCGCAATCCCTCGACCGGCGACAACGAGTTCTACGGCGAGTTCCTGATGAACGCGCAGGGCGAGGACGTGGTCTCCGGGGTCCGCACCCCGGTCCCCATCCGCGAACTGGAAGCCATCATGCCGGAGGTCTACCGGCAACTGCGGGAGATCACCACGCGCCTGGAGCAGCACTACAAGGACGTCCAGGACTTCGAGTTCACCATCCAGGAAGGCAAGCTGTACATGCTGCAGACGCGCAACGGCAAGCGCACCGGCAAGGCCGCGGTGAAGATCGCCGTGGACATGGTGAGCGAAGGCCTGCTCACCAAGCGCGAGGCGCTGCTGCGCGTCGAGCCGGGGCAGCTCGATCAGTTGCTGCACCCGCTGCTGGCCGAGGACGCCAAGGGCGTGCTGGCGGCTGCCGGCAACGAGCGGCTGAAGCACGTTGCCACCGGGCTGCCGGCGTCGCCGGGCGCCGCCGTGGGCCGCGTGGTGTTCACCGCCGACGAAACCGTGGAGCAGGGCGCGAAGTACCCGGTGATCCTGGTGCGCGCCGAGACCGTGCCCGACGACATCCACGGCATGGAAGTGGCCAAGGGCATTCTGACCTCGCGCGGCGGCATGACCAGCCACGCCGCCGTGGTCACCCGCGGCATGGGCAAGTGCTGCGTGGCCGGCGCCGGCGCCATCAACGTCAACGCCGAGAAGAAGCAGGCCGCCGTCGGTTCCCTGGTCATCCAGGAAGGCGACTGGATCTCGCTCGACGGCTCGACCGGCCGGGTGTTCCTCGGCCAGGCCAAGACAATGGAGCCGGACCCGGCCAGCGGCGACTTCGCCACCTTCATGGGCTGGGCCGATGAAGTGCGCAAGCTGGGGGTGCGCGCCAACGCCGACATCCCCCGCGACGCCCAGGCCGCCCGCCGCTTCGGCGCCGAGGGCATCGGCCTGTGCCGCACCGAGCACATGTTCTTCGCCGCCGACCGCCTGCCCCACATGCAGACCATGATCCTGGCCGACAACGAGAAAGACCGCCGCAAGGCCCTCAACAAGCTGCTGCCCATGCAGCGCAAAGACTTCGAGGGCCTGTTCAAGGCCATGGACGGCTACCCGGTCATCATCCGCACGCTCGATCCGCCGCTCCACGAGTTCCTTCCCAAGCGCGAGGATCTGATGGTCGAGGTCGCTCTGATGAAAGCCAGGAAGGCCCCGAAGAAGAAGATCGAGGAGAAGGAGAAGCTGCTGCAGCGGGTGGAGGACCTGCACGAGTTCAACCCCATGCTGGGCCTGCGCGGCTGCCGCCTGGGGATCGTCTATCCGGAAATCACTGAGATGCAGGCGCGGGCCATCATTCAGGCCGCCGTCAACGTGGCCAAGAAGGGCGTGAAGGTGATCCCGGAGATCATGATTCCGCTGGTCGGCACCCGCCGCGAGCTGACCCTGCAGAAGGACATCTGCGACAAGGTGGCCGAGGAAGTCTTCGCCAAGGCAGGCACGCGGGTGAAGTACATGGTCGGCACCATGATCGAGATTCCGCGCGCGGCGCTGACCGCCGACGAGGTGGCCAAGGACGCCGAGTTCTTCAGCTTCGGCACCAACGACCTCACGCAAACCACCTACGGCTTCTCGCGCGACGACAGCGGCAAGTTCCTGAAGCCGTACGTCGACCTGAAGATTCTGAAGAACGATCCATTCGCCGTGCTGGATGAGACCGGCGTCGGGCAGCTCGTGGACATGGCCACGAAGAAAGGCCGGCAGAGCCGGCCGGAACTGGAGGTGGGCATCTGCGGGGAGCACGGCGGCGAGCCCAACTCCGTCATGTTCTGCCACCGGGTGGGCCTGGATTACGTGAGCTGCTCGCCCTACCGCGTGCCCATCGCCCGGCTGGCCGCCGCCCAGGCCGTGTTACTGGAAGGCTCCAAGGAAGAAGCCATGCGCACCGCGTAATTCGGCGGCGTCTGGTCAACCACAAAGCCCCAAAGGCCAGGAAGTCCACCAAGGGCTTCGTGGCCTTTGGGAGCAGCCGCCCGCCCCCGGCGGATCTAGCCAGCAGTAGCGCCGTGCGGTCAGCACAGAGCAGGTGCCAACCTAGTGGCGAACCGAATGCGAGGGAGATCGGGTTATGAACGACTACCAGATTCGCACCGCGTTAAAGCATGATCTCGAGTTTGCGTACCGATCTGACACTGATACGGTGATTCTGGAGGAGTTAGGGCTTCGGCACGGAGCAGCCCGCGTCGACCTGGTCGTAGTGAATGGCTCCATGCATGGGTTCGAGCTTAAGAGTGATCGAGACACGCTCAAGCGGTTGCCGAGACAGGCGGCGCTCTACAGCGGGGTTCTCGACTACATTACATTGGTCGTCGCGCGACGTCACGTTGAGGAAGGAACGCGGCTGATCCCGCACTGGTGGGGCATCAAGTTGACGGACCTCAGCCGAGACGGGGTAGTTGACATCATCGACATCCGGAAGCCAACGGAGAATCCCTCTCCCGACAGGCTGGCAATCGCTAAACTCCTGTGGCGGAGTGAAGCACTGGCCCTCCTGGAAGAGGTCGGTGGGGCTGACGGATTGCGCTCGAAACCCCGCGGAATGATACATGCGCGCGTCGCGGAAATGCTCAACTTGGATTTGCTTCGTGCAAGAGTACGCCGGCAACTCAGATGCCGAACAAACTGGCGATCTGGCGAGCTACGAACGTCAGGTGGTGGTTGAAGCCCGCTTGAAGCCACGTTGCTGGGCTCCCGGTCTGCGTCTGATTTAGACTCCTCTGGAAGATGTAGGCGTCGCCAGAGCTGAAGTTTGCACCGCGGAATTCAGTACGCTCGCACAGCAATTGTGCGTTGGCGGGCCATTGCGCAAATCCCGGACTTCCGTCGTGAAAAACTCCCTCACCCCTCATGATTAGCCAGTCCTTCTCCAGCGTGTACCGAATGCTGGCGCTGAAGTTAGCACGCTCCGGCGGTTCGGCGTAAATCGGGTGCTGAATGGCGTAGTCAGCGAACGCTGGCTGACGCTGTAGCCGACCACCTTGGCTGACCTGAGTGCGCCATGCCTGCCACTCGAGCCTTGGCAGCAACTGCTGACCAACGGGCACACCTTGAAGATCCGGCGGAAATGCCCC
>JAPKYU010000542.1 GCA_026394175.1 Acidobacteriota bacterium
GGCTTCCGCGGATACGCCGCTGGCGGCGATGCTGCGGCTGCCGATCGAGGAGCAGCGGCGGCTGGGCGTGGAACACACGGCGCGCGAGATCCTGCAGCAACCGTGGGCGTGGCGCCAGACCGCGCGCCTTGTGCTCGGCGAGCAAGCCGAGGCCGTCCGGCGCTTCCTCGGCTGCGGCGCGATTACGGACCTGGTGCTGGCGGGCGCCGGCTCATCCGCCTATGCCGGCCTGGCGCTGGTGCCGCTGTTCCGGCAGGTGTGCGGCTGGGCGGCCGACGCCGTGCCGACCACGGATCTGCTGCTCGAGGCGCGCGGCGCCTTCCTCCCCGGCCAACGGCAGCCGGCTCGTTCCCTGCTGGTCTCGTTGGCGCGCTCGGGCGACAGCCCGGAAAGCACCGGCGTGGTCGATCGCCTGCTTCGCGAGCTGCCCGAGGTGCGCCATCTCATCCTTTGCTGCAACGGCCAGGGCGCTTTGGCGCAAAGGTACCGCGGCCGCCCCAACGTCTGCACCCTGGTTCTGCCCGAGGCGGCCAACGACCAGAGCCTGATGATGACCAGCTCCTTCACCAGCCTGATTGTCGCCGGACAATGCGTGGCCGCGCTGGTGGCCGCCGCCGAGCGGCAGTACGAGGCCGTTGTCGAAACCATGTGCGCCGCGGGGGAATGCCTGTTGGATGCCGCGGCCGTCGCCAAGGAACTGGCCGAGCCCGTCCCGGACCGCGTCTGCCTGCTGGCCTCGCGCGCGCTGAGCGGCATGGCGCGCGAGGGCGCGCTCAAGCTGCTGGAATCGACCGCGGGCCGCGTGGCCGCGCTTCCGGAGACCTTCCTCGGCTTCCGGCACGGGCCCATGGCCTTTGCCGACGAGCGCACCATCCTGCTGTTCTTTTTAAGCTCGGATGAGAGCAACCGGCCTTACGAGCTGGACCTGCTGCGCGAGGCGCGCGCCAAAGGGCTGGGAAGGAAATCAGTGGCGCTCGGGCCGGGGGCGGAAGAGGTGGAAGCCGATGTGCGGTTGAGCGCTCCGTACGCGGCGCCGCTGCCGGATTGCTATCGCGCCCCCGTGGATGTGGTCTTTCCCCAGATGCTGGCTTTCTTCAGTTGCCTGCAACTCGGCCTTCAGCCGGATGCTCCCAGCGCCGCGGGCGTGATCCACCGCGTCGTCCAAGGGGTGCGTGTCTATGGATGAAGCGTGCCGTAGCGCCGGCATCCCGGCGCTCCCCGCCACGCGTAGTGTGCGTGGCGGGGCGAATCACCGGGTCTTTCTTCCTGTTTCTACCAGAAGAATTTGAGCCGCACCTGGATCTGCCGCGGCATCATGTTCTGGGTTGACACCGTCGAGGGGATGACGGCGCCGAAGTTGGAGCTGCTGGGATCGGTGGTGATATCGGTGCGGCCGAAGTAGTTGTGGTTGAGGAAGTTGAAGGCCTCGAACCCGAACTGGAACGAAGTCCGCTCGGTGATCTTCGTCCTCTTCAGGAGTGAAACGTCCATCTGCATGGCGTGGTGCTTTCGGATGTTGCCCGAGCGGTACGGGGTGTAGCGCGGGGCATAGCTGGCGGTCTGCAGCCAGGCATAGCTGCCCCAATTGTTGCTCCAGTCGGCGCCGCAGCCCAGGGCCAGGCTGGCCGGTGTCGGCGAGATCGAGCCGTCGTCAAACTGCCGGAGCACGCACGGGTTCCACTCCCGGACGATGTAGCCCTTCCAGTTGACGTGACCGTCGAAACCGCCGCCGGGCGTCCGAGGATCCTTCAGCATGATCGCGTTGCCGGGCAGAGTCGCGGGCAAGCCTGAGAATGCGTCAACTATGAAGGTCGTCCAGTCCCAGCCGGAAATGAGCCTCTTGGCGATGCCGCGCGCACCCGCACCGAACTTCTGCCCTTCGCCGAACGGCAGGGCCCAAACCGTAGTCAATTTCAGGACTTGCGGCCGGTCCAGGGTGTACGGACCCTGTTGGTACGTGTTGGTGAACCGGTCGTTGAAGCCCCACTCCTCGATCTGCTTGGAGAGCGTGTAGTTGGCAAGCAGGTTGACGCCCTTGCGCGTCCGCCAGTTGTAATTGATCTGGAGTGAGTTGTACTTGATCCACGAGTCGTTCCGGCCATACTGCGGCAGCGTGCCGCTAAACTGCGGGAAGGGCCGGTTCAACTGGTAGTAGTTGATGGTGGTCGCCGTGTAGTAGCTGGTCCCGTTAAAGGCCTCGATGCCCCTGAACGGGTTGGGGTAGGTAGCGTTGCAGGTTGCCGGCCTACCGCCCTCCAGCAGGTTGCACTGCTTGCGCACGTCCAGGGTGGGGTTATTGTAGTCGGCGTTCATGTTCAGGTTGTAGCTGCGGCTGCCGACGTAGGAAACATCGAGCGTCGAACTGGGGGTGGTCTGGTACTGGAATCCCAGCGAGAACTGCCAGACACTTGGGAGCACGAAACCCGAGTCGAACCAGCTCGGGTTTTGCCCGACAAAGGTCGCCGCGCCCAGCGAAGCGCCGGTCGGGACCTGGATGCCGGTGGGGTACGGGTTGGAGAGGATGTTGGCGATGGGGGTGCGGCCGCCGTCCAGTGAGTTCACAATGCTGGTGCTGGTGGTGAACCCGTTGCTCCGGTAGTTATCGTTGTTCGGGTTGGAGGTGTACTCGCCGAAGCCTCCACGAATCACCAGTTTGTTCTTGAGCTGGTAGGCAAAGCCAACCCGCGGCTGAATGTTGTTCTTGTCCCACGGGAACGGGTTGTGGCCCAGGCCGCCCACGCCGGCAAACGTGAGGCCGCCCTTCATGCTAGCCAGTTTCGCGTAAAGTGGCGCCACACTGGCCGGTATTTGCGACCCGAGCGCCGTCACATTGGCCGCTACCGCCGCCGCGATCGGGCTGGCTACTGTCGGGTTGAACGGACCGTTCTGGCGGGCCCATTTCTCGTACGACGGCGAGAGGAAATCCCAGCGCACCCCGAGATTGAGTGTCAGGCGCCGCGTGACTTTCCAGTCGTCGCTGAGGTAGGGAGCAAAGTACCACTGCTTCCACCACGGGAACAGCGGATAGGCGGACGAGCCACCCACGATTCCCAGCAGGAAAGAAGCATAGCCATCGCCGGTGTTGCTATTGGCGCTGGTCCACGCATTCTGGGTCCAGCCGGTGTTTCCGGTGTAATTCAGGATGTTGCCGGTGTTCTGGATTTCGTAGTTGATCTGGCGGACGTCAATGCCGGCCTTGATCGTGTGCGGTCCAGCGACCTTCGTAGCGCTGGCCGACAACTGGTAGGTATCGGTAAAGTTGTTGCTCTGGCTGCGGCCGAGCGACTGGTAGCCGCTGTCGAAATCCCATCGGCCGAAGTACACCGGGCTGGGCAGTTGGCTCAACAGCGACTTCGAGATGCCCAGGGTGGTCAAGTCGAAGCCTTCGTTGGCACGGCCATAACCCTTCTCGATGAACCGGTTGTAGGAAGCACGCGCGTTCAGGATGAAGGTGGGTGAAATGGCGCCCACCCAGTCGGCCACGTACGCGTCGTTGATGCGCTGGAAGGGCTGCTGGGCGTCGGTGCCCGGCTTGTTGTCGATGCCGTTCACGACTCGATCTTCGGTGCGGTCGTTGGACGCGTGCCGGAAGAAGGCGCGGTGCTTATTGCCGAAGTTCCAATCGAACTTCATGATCAGGCTGTAAAACTTGTCCTTGTCAAAATAGGTGGGAAGGGAGAGGTTGCCGGTCGAGTACCGGTATCCCGGGGGCGACGGCCGGTTGGCCGAAGGCATGAACTTGGTAACCGCGGCCGCGATGGGGTTAATCCGAGCCGGCGGGATGATGTTTCCCGGGAACGCCAGGCGAGGCGAAGTGGTGTTGCCGCTCGCATCGTACGTGGCGGTGAGCGGATCGTAAATGGTGATTGCCTGTCCTACCGAGTTGGTCAGCTTGGAGAAGTTACCCGTCCGCATTTCCGCTTCCGGCCAGGAGACGATCAGCGGGTTGGGGGTGCCCTCGCGATAGAGCTCCAGCGCTCCCATGTAGAACAGTTTCACGGGGCCGTCCTTTTTGAGCCGGCCCGGAAATCGCACCGGCCCTTCCACCTGGAAGCCGTACTGGTCCAGATAGTGATTGGGCCGCGGCGCGCCGCCTTGGGGGTTCGCGGCGGTGGCCGCAATGGCGTTGTTTTGGAACATATTCGCGTCCAACTGGTAGCGGCGCATGAACTCATACACGGTCCCATGGTGGGCGTTGGTGCCGGTCTTGAGCACCACGTTCATGATGCCGCTGCCGGTGTGGCCGTACTCGGAGTTGTAGATGTTGACCATCACATTGAACTCCTGCACGGCATCGACGATGGGCACGTAGGCGATGTTGCTGCCGCCCATCTGGGCATTGTTGGATGCGCCGTCCAGCGTGTACTCGCACGAAGAATCGCGGCCGCCGTTGATCGACCATTGGGCGATGCCGCCGTTGTCGAACGGGCGCTGCCAGATGGCCGCTCCGCTGAACGTCACGCCCGACATCATGGCGCCCAGCATGAACGGGTTGCGCGCGTTCAGGGGCATGTCCGCCACCTGCCGCACGGTGACGATGCCGCTGCGGGTGGCGCTCTGCGTCTCCAGCGGGACCGCCTCCGCCGTGACTTCCACGGTCTCGGTCACCGCGCCGACTTCCAGCCGGATGTCAATACCCAGGACCTTGGCGGCTTCCAGGATGACGTTGCCGCGCACCGCCTGTTTGAATCCCGCGGCCGTCTCCGTCACTTTGTAGGTGCCTGGGCGCAGGTACGGAATGGTGTAAGCTCCGCCTGCATCGCTCGTCGCCGTCGTGATTTCATTCGTGCCCACGTTGACGGCCTCGATTTTGACGTTAGGGACTGCCGCGCCACTGGCGTCAAGAACGTGCCCCGAGATGGTGGCGCGGAATTCCTGCGCGCAAACGAAGCCTGAGAAAAGCAAAGAACAGACTGCCAGAAATAGACAGATTCGTAGACCTGTCCGCATGGCCCCCTCCTCCTGGGGGGACTATGGACCCGCTTGTGGTTACTTTCAAGCGGTTTCTAATGAGATTCTTGTCGGCAACCGTCGGTCATCAGCGGCCGGCCGATCGCGGCCTCATCGGAGGTGTCGCAGGAACCCCTCCGAACTGGTTCGAGCGGGTCCAGCCTCCGGCCTCCCCTGCGTTCCAATTCCTCCCCGGACTGATAAGATAAGCAGCCATGGCGCAGCCCGGGGATTTCGCCTACCAGGTCAAGCAGGCCACCGACATCGCGCGGGTGGTGGGCGAGCGCGTGCGCCTGAAGAAATCCGGCAGCAACCGCTACCTGGGACTGTGCCCCTTCCACCAGGAGAAGACCCCGTCGTTCTCGGTCCACGCCGGCATGCAGTTCTATCACTGCTTCGGCTGCGGGGAGTCCGGCGACGTTTTCAAGTTCGTGATGAAGATGGACAGCCTGACGTTCCCCGAGGCGGTGCGGGCGCTGGCCGAGCGCGCCGGCATCCCCATTCCCCGCCGCAGCGGCCCGGAGGCCGATGCCGAGGCGCGCCTGCGCGCGGCGCTGTACGAGATGCACGAGGCGGCCGCGGCCCTGTTCCAGCGGCAGCTCCAGGCCGCCGAAGGCACCGCGGCCCGCGGCTACCTGGAGCGCCGCGGCGTTGCCCCGGAAATGATCGCCGAATTCCGCCTGGGATACGCCCCGGCGCCAGGCAGCGCGCTTACCCGGCTGTTGGAGGGCAAGTATCCGGCCGAGGCGCTGGAAGCCTGCGGCCTGGTCCTGAAGCGCGAATCGGGAGGCTGGTTTGACCGCTTTCGCGGCCGGCTGATGTTTCCCATCGCCAACGAATCGGGCAAAGTGATCGCCTTCGGCGGCCGCGCCCTGAGCGATGACGACCAGCCCAAGTACCTGAATTCCTCCGAAACACCCATCTATCACAAGAGCCGGGTGCTGTTTAATCTCCACCGGGCGCGCGAGACCATGCGGCAGGAGAAGCGGGTGGTGCTGGTCGAGGGTTACATGGACGCCATCGCCGTCTTCTCGGCGGGGGTGAAGAACGTGGTCGCCAGTTGCGGCACCGCGCTGAACCTGCTGCACGTCAAGGCCCTCTCGCCGTTGGTGAAAACGGTAGTGGTCAACTACGACCCGGACGCCGCCGGCAGGGCCGCCACCGAGCGGTCGCTGGCCACGTTGCTGGAAGAGGATCTTCAGGTTCAGGTGCTGGCCCTGCCCGCGGGGCTGGATCCGGACGAGTACATCAAGGTCCGCGGAGTAGAGGCCTATGGGACCGAATTGGGGCGCGCGCCCTCGTTTTTCGACTTCCTGATCGAGCGGGTGCGCTCCCAATTCGATCTGGGGACGCCGGCGGGCCGCGCCGACGCGGCCAACCACGTCCTGCAGTACGTGAACAGGCTCCCCGACGCCATGGAGCGCTCCGAAATGGCGAAAGACCTGGCCGACCGCCTGGGCCTGGAGCGCCAGGTGGTGGGCCGCCAAATGGCGGCGGCGGCAGCCGAGCGGCGTCTGCCGACCATCCAGCAGGCCGGCGGCGTCTCGCAGTACGAGAAGGAGTTGCTGCGCGTTATTCTGGAGTCGCCGGAATCGAGGGGGGGGCTGCTCGCCGCCCTGGCGGAGGCCGAGTTGTGGAGCGAGTGGCCCTCGCGGCCCATTTTCGTCGCCCTGGCCAACATGGATTTGCCGGCCGGCGAGCCCGATTCGGGCGAGCGCCTGGATGTGACCGCCTTGCTGGACCGCCTCGAGCCGGCCGACCGCGCGCGCCTGGCCGACTTGATCCACCAGGAAGCCGTGGAGCTGATTTCGGTGGAGAAAGCGCGGCGCTACATCGAAGAGCTGCGGCGCCACACAGAATTGCGCCGCATTCGAGAGCAGAAGAAGCAGGAACTGGCCGCCGCCGGCTCACCGCAGGAACAGGCCCGGATCGCGCTGGAAATCAGGCAAATCGACGCGGAACTGGCCCGGCTGGGGGACAGCCCC
>JAPKYU010000336.1 GCA_026394175.1 Acidobacteriota bacterium
TGGCTATCCCGCGTCCCTTCGTCATCCGCGCGCCGCTGGAAGAGAAAACGCGCTATGAGGCGGGCGAATCGCTGGATTTCGAGCTGGTCCTGGCGGGCCGGATTGTGGAATTGCTGCCCTGGTTCCAGCAGTCGTTCGAGCGGCTGGCGGAACGGGGATTGGGCCTGAACCGCGCCCGCTGCGTGCTGGGAAGCGCGGGGCGGGTGGAAATCGCGCGGCCGGAATATGCCGCGCCGCCCCCGCAGACCGGCGGAATTGCCGTTCGTTTCCTGACCCCCACGCACCTGGTTTTCGGCGGGCAGACGGTGCGCCATCCGGAATTCCATCACCTGTTCAAGCGCCTCCGCGACCGGTTGAACGCCCTCAGCACTTTCTATTGTGGCGCGCCGCTACAGCTCGATTTCAAGGGGCTGGGCCAGCGCGCCGAGAAGGTGGCCTGCGTCCGCCGCGATCTGCGCTGGGAAGAGCGCCAGCGGCGCTCCTCCCGCACCGGGATGCGCCATCCGATCGGCGGCTTGCTGGGCGAGTGCCTCTTCGCCGGCGACCTGGCCGAGTTCCTGCCGCTTCTCTGGCTGGGCCAGTACCTCCACGTCGGGAAACACGCGGCCTGGGGCAACGGCCGGCTGGAGTTGCTCCCGGGTCCCGAGCGCATGGCAGAAGCCCGGCGGCTCCCGTTGTAGCGCCGGCCGGATGCCCGCCCGCTCTCAACCCGCCTCCCACGCCGGCGGCTGGGCCGCGGCCGTTTCCGCCGCACTACCACCTGACACTTCGCGGACGAACCTGATATAGTTCCACAGCAGGCACGACGACGGCATGAACCTGCCCAACGCACTTACGGTTTCTCGCATCTTTTTGGTTCCGCTGCTGCTCGCCGTCTTGTTGCCCCGGAATCTTTTCCCCTACAAAGAATTGTGGGCCAGCGCGATTGTGCTGGTGGCGGCGGCCACCGACACGCTGGATGGCTACCTGGCGCGCCGGCGCGGCCAGATCACCACCCTGGGGATGCTGCTGGACCCGGTGGCCGACAAGCTGCTGGTCTCGGCCGCCTTCATCTCGCTGGTGGAATTGCGCGCGGTTCCGGCGTGGATGGCGGTGATCATCATCGGCCGCGAGTTCGCCGTGTCCGGGCTGCGCAGCATCGCCGCTGCCCAGGGCTACATGATTCAGGCCTCGGACTTGGGCAAGGCGAAGATGGTGAGCCAGATCATCGCCGTCGTGCTCAAGCTGCTGGGCATGCGCTACCGCCCCCTGGACCGGCTGGGGGAGGTTGCCCTCTGGGTGGTCGTGGTGTTTGCCGTGGCCTCGGGGGTTGGCTACTTCATCCGTTTCTGGCGGCAGATCGATCGCAGCATCAAGGATGGCCGGCGGGCCAAGCTCCGGCTGCGGCGGCGACGGAAACGGGAACGGGAAAAAGAAAGGGACCGAAATGGGGCTTCCCAATGGGGCCCTGCCGGAACTTGACGCGGAGGATCGCCGACGGCTGCTGGAGACCGCGCGGCAGGCGATCACCCAGGCCGTGCGGGAGCGGCGCAGCCCGCAGCTTAGCGATCCGAGCGGGCGGCTGAGCCGGCCCGCGGCCGTCTTCGTGAGTCTTCACAAGCACCGCCACCTGCGCGGCTGCATCGGCCATGTGACGGCGTTGGAGCCGCTGTACCGGGCCGTTGCCGACGCCGCCGTTTCCGCGGCGCTGCAAGATCCCCGTTTCCTGCCGGTTCGCCAAGACGAGCTCGCCGACCTGGACATCGAGATCTCGGTCCTCTCCCCCATGCTTCCCGTCGATCCCGCCCAAGCCGAGAAGCTGATCGAAATCGGCCGGCACGGGCTGCTGGTGTCCCGCGGCCGGCGCCGTGGGCTGCTGCTGCCCCAGGTGGCCACCGAATACGGCTGGACGGCGCGGGAGTTTCTCGAAGAGACCTGCCTGAAAGCGAACCTGCCCCGCGACGCCTGGTCGAGCGGGGCGGCTGTGGAGATGTTCAGCGCCGTGGTCTTCGGCGAGAAGAAGGCCGACGCCGCTTACTGCAATTCGACGTAGTCGCCCACCACGATGGGCCGCCGGATGCTCGTAATCAGGCCCGTCGCCGATTTCCCTTCCACATGGATGATGACCAGTTCGCCCAGGATGTCCCGGGGCAGCTCCTTCTGTTGCAGGGGAGTCAGGCGCGGGCTCAACTGCAGGCTCGCGATGTTGGCGGGGTACTGCGTCGAGGCCTGGTGGAAGTCATCGTTAGGCCGGTCGAAGGGGCGGTAAACGCGATAGTACTGGCCGAGCGCGACACCCTCCTTGCCGCCAATGTCCAGGTAGACCACGTCGCGCTGGCCGAGCAGCATGGTGAACCCTTTGCCCGCCACGATGGTTCCGGTGGTCTTGCCCGAGGGCGGAGCGAACATGTCCAGGCGGCGCCCGGTCTGAATCGGCGGCTCCTGCTTGGTGCTGAACGGGATGCAGATATCACCCACGGAAACGGACTCGCAGGTGTGCAGCACCGTGGCCGTGGCCGAGCCCGGGCGCACAATGTTGACCCGCAGCCGCCCGGTTTCCTGGTACATGATGCCCAGTTCCAACAGCCGGCGGTATTGCCCCGGGTACACTTCGCGGCGCACCATGTCCTGCACCCGCCGCAGGACCATGTACTCGCCGCCGGGGTTGACGATCCAGCCGGCACCCACGTTCAGATACACGATGTCGCCGGAAACGAACTGGGTCTTGGCGCCGCTTTCCTCACCCGCCGCTACGCGCAGGCCTTCGTTCAGCGGGTTCTCGCTGATAAACCCGGCACAATACGTGACGTTGTAGCCGGCAGTCTG
>JAPKYU010000201.1 GCA_026394175.1 Acidobacteriota bacterium
GTCGTGGACGAAGCGGAACTGGACGCCGCAGCGCTCGGGAAAGATGGAGGCCGCCTGTTTGTAGCCTTCCCCGAAAATGTTCAGGGTGGTGACGACGTTGTCCCCCGGCCGGGCGAGGGTGAAGATCAGGTTGAAAAGCGCCTGCGACCCCGAGCCCGCGCTGACCGCCGCCTGCCCGCCCTCCAGGGCCGCCAGGCGCTGCTCGAGGATGTCGGCCGTGGGCGTCTTGGTGCGGCCGTAGACCGGGTAAGGAATCTTATCGAAGGACTCATAAGGATAGGTCATCGACGGGACGATCGGCGGGACAAAGCTGCGGAAGCGCTCCAGGTTTTCGGTGGGACGGAAACCGGCGTGCAGCGCCTTGGTGTCGAAACCCAGGTCGTCGATCGGCCGCCTCGGTCGTTTGAAGGCGGGGTCAAACTTCCAGGACTTGCGCAGGAAGAATTGTTCTTCGTCATCCATGGCTATCGAGCCTCCCAAGAAAAGTTCAGTAAGAGTCAAGCTTTCAGCTTGCCCAGGTCCTCTGGCGTGTAATGGCAGAAAATGAGGTGACCGTTGCCCATGTCGCGCCTGGGCGGCTCTTGCTGTTGGCAGATCGCACCGATCTTGAACGGGCAGCGGGTATTGAAACGGCATCCCGCAGGAGGATTGACCGCGCTGGGCACCCTGCCCGACAGGCGGATGTGGGACGGCGTGAGGTCGGGATCGGGCCGCGGGACCGCCGCCAGCAGGGCGGTCGTGTAGGGGTGGTTGGGCGGCCGGTAGACGGTTTCGCAGGGACCGATTTCCACGACCCGCCCGAGGTACATCACGGCTACGTCGTCGGCGAAGAAGCGCACCGAGCTCAGGTCGTGCGAGATCAGGATCATGGTCGTGTTCTGCGATCTCTGGATCTCGAGGGCCAGGTTCAGGACGGCGGCCTGCACGGAGACGTCCAGGGCCGAGACGGGCTCGTCGCACACCAGCATGGCCGGGTTGGTGGAGATCGCCCGGGCGATGCCGATGCGCTGTTTTTCGCCGCCGCTCAGCTGGCGCGGCAGCCGCGAGTAGTAGCTGGCGTCCAGCTTGACCGCCTGCAGCAGGCGCTCCACCTCGGCGTGCACCTGGTCCGCCGGCACGGTCTTGAAGCGCCGCAGCGAGAAGGCGATCTGATCGCCGACGCTGTAGGAGGGATTGAGCACCCCGTTGGGGTCTTGGAACACCATTTGCAGCTCTTTGATGGTGGCCTGGGTGCGCTTGTCCACCGGCTTGGAAATGTCCAGGCCGAGGAAATCGACCTTCCCGGCGTAGAGCGGCTCCAGGCCGACGATGGCCTTGGCCAGGGTGCTCTTGCCGCAGCCGGATTCACCCACAATGCCCAGGGTGCGCCCGCGCCGGATGGAGAAGCTGACATCGTCGGAGGCGCGCACGTAGCGCCGCTTCTCCAGCCCGAAGATCCCGCCCACAGTCTTGAAAGGCACCGGGTAGTAGACCTTGGCCTGCTCGACGTTCAGCACGGTGTCGGGGTTCGGATCGGCGCGGTGCGGGCAGGGTTCCTTGGCCAGCTCTTCCATCTCCCAGATCATTTTGGCGTCTTTCCAGTCCAGGGAGCGCAGGCAGCGCACCTGGTGGCCGGGGGCCATCTCGACCAGTTGCGGGTGCTGGAGCGAGCACTCCGGCTGGGCCAGCTCGCAGCGCGGGGAGAAGATGCAGCCGGCCGGCAGGTTGGCCGGCGAGGGGACGCGGCCCTGGATCGGGTGCAGGGTGCGCGTCCCCTTGGGAGCGTCCACGTCCGGCAGGCAGCGCATCAGACCCATCGTGTAGGGATGCATGGGGCTGCGGTAGATGGTGCGGGTGTCGGCCAGCTCGACGATCTCACCGGCGTACATGACCGCCACCTTGTGCGACACGCGTGCCACCACACCCAGGTTGTGGCTGATGTAGAGGGTGGCGGTGTGGTAGCGCTCCTGCAGCTCGGCGATCAGGTCCAGCACGGCCGCCTCGACGGTCACGTCCAGGGCGGTGGTGGGCTCGTCCATGATGAGCAGGGACGGGTTGTTGAGCATTGCCATGGCGATCAGGACGCGCTGCTGCTGGCCGCCCGAGAGCTGGTGCGGGTAGCGCAGCATGACCGCCTCCGGGTCGGGCATGTAGACGATCTTGAGCGCATCGACGGATTCGGCAAAAGCGGCGGTTTTGGTAAAGCCGCGGTGGGCGATCAGACTCTCGGCCAGCTGGTCCTGGATGCGCATGGAGGGGTTGAGCGCCGACATGGGCTCCTGGTAGACCATGGAGATGTCCGCCCCGCGCAGCTTGCGCAGGTCCTCTTCCGAGCGGTCGCGCAGTTGCTCGCCCTTGAAGAGGATGTCCCCGCCTGTGACCCGGCCGTTGCGTCCCAGGAAATTCACGATCGAGAAGGCGACCGTGCTCTTCCCGCAGCCGGACTCGCCGACCAGGCCCAGGTTTTCCCCGCGGGATATTTCGAAGGATACATCCCGCACCGCGTCGACATCCCGCTTGCGCGTTTTATAGGTCACGGCCACGTTCTTGAGGGTAAGGATAGGAGACTGGTCCATCGCTCGTCTTTTCACTCTTTACTGGTAGCGCATGGTTTCCTCGCGCAGGCCGTCGGCGAACATATTGAGCCCGATCACCAGCGTGACGATCGCTAGCGTGGCGCACAGGACCGGCCAAACATTGGTGGTCATGTGGCTGTGGCCTTCCTGGACCATGCCTCCCCAGTCCGGGGTCGGTGGCGGCAGACCCAACCCGAGGAAGCCGAGCGTGCCGATATAAAAGGCGGCGTAGCCGATGCGCAGCAGGAAGTCCACGATCAGCGGCCCGCGGCAGTTGGGCAGGATCTCGCGCAGCATGATGATGATATCCGGCTCGCCGCACAGCTTGGCAGCGGCGACGTATTCACGCGTGCGGATGTCCATGGTTAGGGCGCGGACCAGACGGGCGATGCCCGGGGTGCCGCCGATGGCAATGGCGATCACCACGTTGAACGACGACGCTCCCACCGCCGAAATGATGATCATGTAAAGCAGGATGGCAGGGAAGGCCATGAACGCGTCCAGGATGCGCATGACCACCTCGTCCACCCAGCCCTGGTAATAGCCGGCCGGCAGGCCCAGGGCAACCCCGCAAGCGAAGGCCACCAGCACCGACAGCGGCCCGAGCAGCAGGATAGTGCGCGCCCCGTACGCCACCCGGGCCCACACGTCGCGCCCCAGGTCGTCCGTCCCAAACAGGTGCAGGGCGGACGGGCCTTTATTCACCAGCTTATAATCCTGCTCGAACGGAGTATGGGTGGTGATCAGTGGCGCAAAAACGGCGATCAAAACCCAAAGGATCACGAGGGTGAGACCGATGACCGCGGTCGGGGAGGCAAAGATGACCTGCGCCAGGTCTCTGACGCTCTTCCAGTAACCTTTGAGAGCCGTCAGCGCAGCGGAGGGGGCTGTGTGGATCTGTTTGGCCGTGGCAGGATTTTCTGTTCCCACGGGGGGTCTCTAGGTGTAGCGGATGCGCGGGTTGATCAACGAATAAATCAAATCTGCGATCAGCTGGGTGCCGACCGCCAGCAGGATCAGAACCATCGAGGCGGCCTCGATCGCATACACGTCTTTATAAAGGGCGGCATTGAGGATGAAATTTCCCAGGCCGGGGTAGCCGAACACAGATTCGACCACCACCAGTCCGCCGATGAACCAGTTGACGTGCAGCATGATCACGGTGATGGGCGCCATCATGGCGTTCTGGAGCACGTGGCGCACCACTACCTGCCGGTAGGAAAGGCCCTTGAGGATGGCGGTCCGCACGTAGGGGCTGTTCATCACTTCCACCACGCTCGAGCGGGTGATGCGCAGCACATAGCCGACCTCGACCAGGCCGGCGGTCAACACCGGCAGCACGATCAGGCGCGGGTCCTTGAGGATGGCGCTTTTGGAGGTGAACACGGCCGCTCCCGGCAGGACCTTAAGCCAGAGTGCAAAAACCATGATCAGCAGGATCCCGGTGGCGAAGTCCGGCGAACCGGCGGTGATCAGACCGGCGATCGAAATGATCCGATCGATCAACCGGCCTTCGTTCAGGCCGGCGATCAGCCCCAGCAGCACCGCGGTCGGGATGGAGACCAGAAAGGCCAGCGCCGCCAGGATCAACGAGTTGGTGATCCTGCGGCCGATGACCTCCGAGACCGGCTCCTTATAACGCAGGGACATGCCTGCGTCGCCGCGCAGCAGGCCTTTGCTCAGCGGGATGTATTCCACCGGCGCATCGACCTTTTCCTGCCAGCCGGAATAATCGTAGGTGTATTCGACGGTCTTGGAGCCCCTGATCCATTCGGCCGCCCGGTTGCCGGTGTCAACCCCCCAGAAATAAGCCTGTCCGCTGGCATCCACTTTCCAATCCTGGTCGGCGGGTTGTTTGTGCGTGCTCCCGTCCGGCTGGCGCACCAGCCGGATGAGCTGGCTCTCCTGGACGTCCCACTGCACCAGGTCACCGTTCGGCTCGACCGCCCACCATTCCCGGGACCTGGCGACCAGGCCCTGCTGGCTGACCGTCTCGCGCAGCGGGAGCCCCACTTTCGGTTCGGCCTGCCAGTCGGAGCCGAACAGCCAGGAGACGTAGCGGACGATCACCGAGCGCTCCAGCCCGAGCTGCTGACGCATGGATTCTTCCTGCTGCGGGGTGGCGAAGGCGCCGAGCATGTTACGCGCCACATTGCCGGGGGCAATTTCCACAATGGCGAACACGATAATTGAAACGAGGAGCATGGTGAGCAGCATGGTCATCAAACGCCGGATGACATATCGTGCCATGGCTCATTCTCCTGTCGGCGGCTGGAGCGGGTCAAACCGAACTGGCCCGCACTCAGGGTGCACGATCGGAGGCCTGCGGACGGGAACATGAAGGCGCGGGGGCATTTACTTCAGCTTGTCGAGGCGGGCCTGCTCACGCACGACCACGGCGTGAATGGCCTCTTGGACCTCTTCGGCCAATGGCTGGGGCTGATGCTTTGCCAGGATGTCATCAACCATCTTGGCAGCCCGCTGTTCCATGCTCGTGGAACCGCGTTGCTGCCACACGGAGAAGGGATTCTTGTCGATCAGCCCGGAATAGTAAGCGTCCTTGAAATGCCGGAGGGTGTGGTCGTGGCCCATGTAGCTGCCGGTCGGGCCGAGCTCCTCGATCACGTCCAAGGCCAGGGTTTCGTCGTTGACTACGACGCCGGCGGTGGCCGCCCGCAGGAAGCCCAGGATATCATTGCACATGGCGATCAGCTGCAAACTGCCCTGCAGACCGGCATCCATGAAGCCAACGTCGTGAACGATGTTGGCGCCGTGCAGCAGGGCGGTCATCAGACTGAGCGTGGCCTCGAAGCCGCACTGCTGGTCCATGACCTTCGAGTCGGTTGATCCGCCCAGGCCGAACACGGGCAGGTCGTAATACTTGCCCATCGAGGTGGCCACGCCCTGCTCGTCCGCCAGCACGTAGTTGCCGACCAGGGTCTGCAGGTTGTAGGGGCCGCCGTTCCAGCCGGGGACTGCGACCGGGGCGCCCGGGTGCACCCGCTGGGACAGGACGATGCCCAGCAGGATGCCGGCGTTCATGGACGCCATGCAGCCGGCGGTGGTGGTGGGGGAATTGACCCCGCCTGCGTTCAGGGGAATGTAAAGTTGTGGCAGACCTTTTTCCGCCAGGAACATGCACTTTTGCAAAGCCTCGGCGTTGGCGATCAAGCCGGAAGTGACATTGATATAGCAGGTGGCAAAGGGGCGCGCCTGGAAAGCTTCGGCGCTCCCCGCGACCAGCGCGCACATTTCAACAGCCGTCACGCAGCCCTCGAAGTCGGGCGTCACGAAGACGATCGGTTTGGTCGTGTGATTGAGCATGACCTCCATCTGATAGCGGTCATAGATTCGCTGGTCGACGTCCTGGGGCAGGAAAGCCGACATGACGAAATCGATCTCCGGGAGAGCATCCATCAGGGCCGAGGCCTCCTTGACATCGGTCAGCAGGGGCCGGCGGCGTTCTCCCGTGCGGTGGTCAAGAATATTGAGGCAATCGGATCCGCCCCCATAATAGGTGTTGTACTTGCCGGCCCGCATGGCAACTTTCCCGTTGCGGTCATACAGCGCGATGGACTTGGGAGCGGTCGCCAGCGCGCGGGTCACCATGTACTCCGGCATGCGCACGCGCAATCCGTCGGCTTTGGCGCCGGCTTCGACCAAGATCTGGCGGGCTTTTTCATCGTGAACATCCACGCCGGTCCGCTGGAGGATCTCCAGGCTGGCCAGATGGATCCTTTCACACTCCCCCGAGCCCAGGCGGCCGTAATGGGCGCTCGTCATGCTGGTGCCATGAGTCTGAATCATCGTCTTGCCTCGTCACGATTGGACTTCTTGGAGATCTCCCACGCTGCCATGCGCGAGGGCAGGCAGCGTGGGAGGGGATCGAGACTAACGACCGGACAGGTCAGGCTTCTTTCGAGGTTTCAGTGAAGATGGCGTACTCGTCCGGCGAGGGCTCCACACCGTGAACCTTGGTGGTGTAGATCTTCCAGACGTCCATGAAGAACGGCGAGCAGATCGAGCCGCGGTCCTGCTGGATCTTTTCGAGCTGCAGGGCGAAGGCCTTGCGGGCATCCAGGTCAAGAGTGCCAGTGGCCTCGGTCAGGATCTGGCTGAATTCGGCGTCCACCCAGTGGCTTTCATTCCAGGCGCCCGGTTTCCCGTCCGCATCCCCGGTATACGCCAATCCCAGGGTGATCAGGGCCTGCGTGCGGTGCGCCCACCAGGTGATGCCCATGTTGAAGTCGGTCCAGCCGTTCCAGTACTGGCTGGCGGGCATGGTCTTCAGGTTGATGGTAAAGCCGCCGGCCGCGGCATCTTCCTTGAGTGCCTGGGCGTAGGCCATGGATTCGGGCCAGTCGCTGGCGACGGTCAGTTCGACGGTCACGCCGTCCGGGTAGCCGGCCTGGGCCAGCAGGGCCTTGGACTTGGCGGTGTCGAAGGGCAGCGGATCCAGCTTCGCGTACTCGGGGTTGGCCTGAGTCACATGGGTATCGTTGCCGATGACGCCCTGTCCCTGCAGAGCCAGCTGCAGGATCTTTTCGCGGTTGTGGCAGTACTTGAGGGCCTGGCGGACCTCGTTCTTCGTCCAGGGTTCCTGGTCGACGCGCAGGCGCAGGACGCGCGTGGCAGCCGTCGGGGTGGAAACGATGGTGAAGCGCTTGTCGTCCTTGACCGCTTCCCAGGTCGAAACAGTCGGCTCCAAGATGGTGTCGACCTGCCCGCTCTGCAGCGCGGAGACGTAAGCCGCCTGGTCTTCGCCGAGCATGACCATGACGATCTCGTCCAGGTAAGGCAGGGGCTTGCCATCCACGCCCATCTGCCAGTAATCGGCGCGGGCCTTGAGGTGGGCGCGTTCGGTGGCCACGTACTCGACCATCGTGAAGGGCCCGGTGCCGATCGGTTCCTTGGTGATGTCGCCGCCGAAGGTGGCGGGGACGATGGCCGCCTGGTACTGTCCCAGGTTGTCCGGCAGGAAGATGGTCGGATTCTTGAGGTGCAGGGTGACGGTGTACTTGTCGGTCTTCTCGACGCCGCTGCCGTCCATATAGCTCATGGCGCTCAGCATGGAGGATTTCGTGTTGGGATCCAGCCAGCGCTTGATGTTGAAGACGACGTCGTCGGCGGTCAGTTCCTGCCCGTTGTTGAACTTGATGCCCTGCTTGAGGACCAGGGTCCAGGTGAGCAGGTCGTCGCTGGCCTTCCAGCTGTCCAACAGGTAGGGGTGCGTAATGCCCTGCGGATCGGTGTGGGTAAGGTACTCGAAGACATGCCGCCAGGGATGCGACGCGCTGACCAGCGAGAACTGGGCCGGGTCGGAGACGCGCTCGACACGACAGGCGACATTCAGGACGCCGCCGCGGGGGATGGCCGGGGCAGTCGGAGTCGGGACGGCGGTCGGCGCAGCCGTCGCGGGTACTGCAGTCGCGGTCGGGGTCGTGACCCCGCAGGCGGCCAGGATGTTGGCGCTTGTCAAGGAGACTCCCAGCAGAGTGGAAATTCTCAGGAACTCACGCCGGGAAATCTGACCTTTGGCAAGCGCAGACTGCGCTTCATCGACCAGGGGATGGACCTTTTTCTCTTCCATTGGATTTTTCTCCTCTATGTTCTTTTGGAAGAATTGGGAACAGGAACAAGGTGGACAGGCAGGATTTAGAGATCACAAAGATGGGGTGTCACCTCCGCTCTACTCAATGTAGGCTCCTGGATGTAATCCTTGTCATTCCTGAAGAGTGGGCGGGCATGCCGGCGAGACATATTTTCTACTCGACATCTTATCATCTAATATATCAGAAGTCAATTCTGATATTCCAATCTTGCATATTGATATATCATTTGATACTATTGTCCCGAGGAGAGTCTATGTTTCCAGCCCGGCGAGATCAAACCTCCAAGAATGCGATTTACATTGAGCTCCGGCGGTCGATCATCATGGGGCATCGCAAGCCCGGTGAGCGCTTCGATGTGGAAGTCATTGCCGGGCAATACAACATGAGTGTGACCCCCGTGCGAGACGCCCTCCAAATGTTGAGCCATGAGGGGTTGGTCGATATCAAACCACGCTCGGGATATTTCGTCAGCCACACCACCCTGAAAATGCTGCGGGATCTGCTGGACCTGCGCCGGGTGCTCGAAATCGCCGCCGTTGAACGGGCGGCGTTGCGCATCCAGGATGACCAAATCACTGAATTGACCAAAGTCCATGCCGGTTACACCGGCGATGACGACGAAGCCTACGACCGCTATACGGATGAAAACTGCCACTTTCACTACCTGCTGGCCAGGGCCTCCGGGAACAACGAGCTCGCCGAGACCGTCGGCCGGCTGCACGACCGGCTGGCGCGCTTCATGGTGCTGCGCCATGCCGGGAAGACCATGGAAGTCACTCATCAGAAGATCGTCGACGCCCTGGAAGCCCATGAGGTGGACGCCGCCCGGCGGGCGCTGCTCGACGATATCGATGACACCTATGACCTGATCATGGATAAGGTGATCGAAGAAGAATCCGAAACCTGGCCGGTAGGGGGATAGGAAAAATCATGCCACAGACCTGGCAAGAGAATGCTGCTCTTCCAATCAAGCCAGGCGAATCCCATACCGCAGAGAAGCAAACGCTATGGGCCTAAAGGACATTTACCAGAACGGGATTGATGGGCAGGCGCCTGAAGTTGAAAGCGGGGTCAAGGCCGCTCTTGCGGCCTGAATCGGGGCAGAGGAAATTCCGAACAACGCGTTGATCGCGGCCATGAATGAGATCGGCCAGCGCTTCGAGGCCGGTGGTCTCTTTGTTCCCCAGATGCTGATCGCGGCGCGCGCCATGCAGGCCGGTTTGAAATACTTGAAACCCTACCTGGCCAAGGCCGAGGTCAAGGCTGCCGGGAAGGCAGCCATCGGAACGGTCAAAGGTGACCTGCACGACATCGGCAAGAATCTGGTTGCGATGATGTTGGAAGGCGCCGGGTTTGAAATGCAGGACCTGGGAGTGGACGTAGCTGCGGGGGCCTTCGAGGGGCTGTGCGGGAGGGTGCCAATATCATCGGGATGTCCGCCCTGCTCACCACCACCATGTCAAATATGGAAACCACCCTCGCGGCCCTCAAGGCTGTGGGCGTGCGTGACCAGGTAAAAGTCCTGATTGGCGGCCCGCCCGCCACCCAGCAGTATGCCAAACAGATCGGCGCGGATGCCTTTGCTGCAGATGCCTCCAGCGCAACCCGCGTTGCGCGTCAACTCCTGGCGTAGGCTCCATGGAAACCAGGCTCACCCTCAAAGAGAACGCTGTCCTCATCAGCCCTAGACACCCGTTTGTGGTGATTGGCGAGCGGATTAACCCCACCCGGCGCAAGAAACTGGCTGCTAGGGTGGCCGCAGGCGACTTCAGCATGGTGCAAGAAGACGCTCGCCTGCAGGTGGAAGCCGGCGCGCAGGTGCTGGACGTCAACGCGGGTGTACCGGGCGCGGATGAACCTGCCCTGTTGCGCGGCGCGGCCCAGGCCGTCATGGAAGTCGTGGACGTGCCGCTGTGTTTGGACAGTGCCAATCCCAAAGCGCTGGCCGCTGCGCTGGAGGTGTATCCCGGCAAGGCGCTGACGGGCTCGACCACCGCCGAAGCCCGGATGATGGACATGGTTTTCCCCCTGGCAAAGCAGTTTGGCGCGGTGGTGATCGGCGTCATCACCGATGATCGCGGTGTCCCGCCAACAGCCCAGGAGCGTCTCAGGGCAGCCGAAAACCTGATCAAACGCGGCGCGGATTACGGGGTCCCGCTCGAAGACATCCTCATTGACGCGCTGGCGCTTACGGTCAGTGCCGACCACAACGCCGGACGCATCACCCTGGACTCGCTGCGTCTCATCCAGCAGGAACTGGGCGTCAACCTGATCCTGGGCGCGAGCAATGTCTCCTTTGGTCTGCCCGACAGAAAGACCATCAACGTCGCTTACCTGGCGCTGGCGATCGCCAACGGCCTGAGCGCGGCCATCACCGACCCGACCCTCCCTGAGATTCAGACCTCGCTCCTGGCCTGTGACCTGTTAATGGGACGCGACGAATATTCGGCGCACTGGATCAAGGCCTTCCGCGCACCTAAAAAGGCCAAAGCCGAAGCCGAAGCCGTAAAGTAATCGTTTCCGCGGAGAGCGCTATTCTGACAGTCCAGCGCCGGCCACCAGTTCACCGCTTGTGCGCTGGTCTATACTCTTGAAGGCTCTCTCTCTCAAAGGAGAAGCGCATGACTGAGCGCAAGAAAATCACCTTGCCCTACCTGTTCCAGAAGGCATCCCAGAAAGAGCCGATCTCCTGGCTGACCTGTTACGACTATCCGACCGCCTGCCTGCAGGAACAGGCGGGCGTGGAAATGATCCTGGTCGGTGACAGCCTGGGCATGACCATGCTCGGCTATGACTCCACCCTGCCTGTAACCATGGAGGATATGATCCGCCACGCTTCTGCTGTCCGCCGCGGCGCGCCGACCGCCTTCCTGGTTGGGGACATGCCCTACATGACCTACCAGCCCTCGGTCGAGTCTGCGATTCGCAACGCCGGGCGTTTCATGGCGGAGGCAGGCTGTGACGCCATCAAGCTGGAAGGCGGCGCAGCCATGGCCGACCGCATCCAAGGCATTGTGGAGGCCGGCATCCCGGCCATCGGCCACCTCGGGCTGACCCCGCAATCCGTCAGCGCCCTGGGCGGCTTCCGCCTGCAGGGCAAGTCGGCAGATCTGGCCAAAAAGATATTGGACGATGCCAAGGCGCTGGAAAAAGCCGGTGCTTTTGCCATCCTGCTGGAACTGGTCCCGGACCGGCTGTGCAAGCTGATCACCGAACGGGCCGGGAACTGCCTCATCATGTCGCTCGGCTCCGGCCCGGACGCCCACGGCCAACTGCTGATCTACCACGACATGTTTGGCCTGTATCCCAAGTTCAAGCCGAAGATGGCCAAAGTCTTTGGCAATGCAGGCGAAGTCATCCTGAACGGGCTGAAGCAGTACGTCCGCGAAGTGAAAAGCGTCACCTTCCCCGCCCCGGAGAACTGGTTCGGGATGCCGGACGAAGAATTTGACGAACTCAAGAAGATGCTGGATTGACACACAGCCATGCCTTACGCAACCCGTACCCAGCATCTCAAACCCGAAGGCGCGTACCAGGTACTGGCGCGCGCCAACCAACTGGAAGCTGCCGGCCGGGAGATCGTCCATCTGGAAATTGGCGAGCCGGACTATGCCACTTTTGAAAACATCAGCCGGGCCGGCATCGAGGCGATCCGCGCCGGGCATACCCGCTACACTCCCCCGGCCGGGATTTCCTCCCTGCGCGCCGCCATCGCCGAAGATAGCGGGCGCCGGCGCGGTATTCAGGTGGACCCGGACGAGGTGGTGGTCGGTCCGGGCGGGAAACCGCACCTGTTCTTCCCGACCCTGGCCCTGGTCGAGCCGGGAGACGAAGTCATCTATCCCGACCCCGGTTTCCCAACCTACGAAGCCATGATCCGGGTTGCGGGGGGCAAACCGGTGGCGGTGCCGCTGCGTGAGAAAAACAACTTCTCGTTTGACCTGGAAGCCTTCGACCGCCTGATCAATGAACGCACCCGGCTCATCATCCTCAATTCGCCCAGTAACCCGACCGGCGGCGTCATCCCGCCAAACGACCTGGAACACATCGCCGCCCAGGCTAAACGATTCAACAGCTGGGTCATGTCCGACGAGATTTATGCACGCATCGCCTACGACGGGCTTCGGGTGAGTTCGATTGCGTCTCTGCCCGGCATGAAAGAACGCACGATTATCGTGGACGGCTTCTCCAAGACCTACTCGATGACTGGCTGGCGGCTGGGATTCGGCATCATGCCGCGTGAACTGGCCGCCCGGGTTGACCTGCTCCTGACCCACTCGATCGGTTCCACGGCTCATTTCACACAGTTTGCCGGGCTGGAGGCCATCACCGGCCCGCAGGATAGGGTGGAGCTCATGGTGGCCGAGTTCCAGCGCCGCCGCGATGGCATCGTGGCCGGCCTGAATGCCATCCCCCGCATCACCTGCCAGAAACCGCAGGGAGCGTTCTACGCCTTCCCCAACATCACCGGCACGGGTATTAGTTCCAGCGACCTCGCCGATCTAATTCTTGAGGAAGCTGGCGTGGCCCTGCTGCCCGGTTCCTGCTTCGGGAAGTACGGCGAAGGCTATCTGCGCCTGTCCTATGCGAACTCCATTGAGAACATTGAAAAGGGCCTGAGACAGATCAAAGAAGTTTTGACGCGCTAACCTGCGCTGCGGAGGGTGGTCCTTTTCTGGTGAGCCGGGCAAGGGCATCACGAAAACCCCCGGGCGATAGATCAGGTGTCCGGGCCGACAACAAACCTTGAGCGCAGCTGTAACACTCTCCAAGGCCCGCCTGCCCCACAGCCGCGGAAGGCATATCCTCCCGAGATGACCGGGTCAAGTTGTGGAAGGGGTTATGCTCGCAAGGGAAAGCCGGCGCTCCCGGGAGAGAGGAGATGCGTGAGCTCCCATCACCCTTGGCAAGATCACTGTCGCCAAAGGGCATGGCCATGCGCGGGCGATGATGGGGGTAGCGAGCGCTTCAAGCCCGGATCCAGGGATTGCCTGCCAGAGGCTGTAACAAGGATTATGGGTTGAGGCCCGGCACCGTGCCGGCGTCCGAGGTGGATCTGGGGGCTGGATCAGGACGCAAAGGGATTCTGGACAAAGACACCGTCGTAGTCTCGGTTTCCAGTCAGGTCTTCTGACCAGACGGTGGCGCAGCCAAGCTGCGCGGCGCTGCAGAGGATCATGGCGTCCCAGAAGGAGATCTTGTGCCGCCGCTGGAGGTCGATCGCCCGCAGGACGTCCTTTGCTCCCGGCGCGTGAAGTTTCCAGTACGACAGGTCCCGGACGATGTCTGCGGCGGCTTCTTGGGTCAGCGGCTTCTGAACCTTCTGGGTGATGGCGACGTAGAACTCCTGCAGAACTTGCACACTCACACATCCCCGCGCATCTGACCAAAGCTGGTCCAGCAGATAGCGGGCCCGTTCTCGCTTGTGGCCGGCGGATTGGTCGAAGGCATAGACTAGAACATTGGTGTCGACGAACACCGGTGATGCGTCAGCGCTCATGGAGCTCTTCGCGCCTCCAGGTCCGCCTGCCCTTCGTCCCCAGATCGAATCCCTTCGTCAGCATGGCCAACTGCCGCTGATGAGCCTGTTCGTAACCCTCGTGACGTGCGAGGTGGTCCTGCAAGAGCCCCTCCATGAGGGCGGAGACGGAGGTCCCTTTCTCGGCCGCCATGAGCTTCACTCGCTTGAGGACGTCCTTGGGCAACGCCAGTGTGATGTTCTGCTTATCCATCGCCACCTCACGTAAACTAGTGTAGCACGGGATTACGTGTAACTCAAGTGCCCAGACCACCAGTTGTTAGGGTCCTTTGAATCTGTCACCCGGTAACGGGTCAGCGCGCCCTGGACCGCAGGCCAGGGTGAAAATGTCACCCATGGACAACGAGGTGACCCTGTCTCGCGGCCGGGAGGTCTGGTGAGGGCGGGCCCGTCGGCCGCCACGTGATTCCACCCAGCTGTCCCTCGGCGCTTGCCCCGGTATCATAATGCGATACCATGGCCGTCAGCAGCAAACACCAACGCACGCTTGAAGCCATCTTCTCGGAACCCGCCAGGCGCAAGCAGGGTGCGATCCGTCAGACGGTTTCTGGATCAAGCTGGAACATCACCGTGATGGACTACCAGGGATACGTCGCCAAGGTCGATTTCGACGACGAGGCTCGCGTCTTCCACGGCGAGGTCATCAACCTGCGCGAGGTGGTGACGTTTGAGGCCGACAGCGTCGAAGCTCTGGTCAAGGCCTTCCAGGACTCCGTTGACGACGATCTTGAGTTCTGCGCGCAACGCGGAGAGCAACCGGAGAAACCGTTTTCGGGGAAATTGCTGGTGCGGCTCCCCCCCCGATCTCCACCGCACGCTCTCTGTCCACGCACGATTGAGCAAGGTGAGCCTTAACGCCTACATTGCCGGGGTCCTGGAGACGGCTGTCATGGATGACCGGCGCCACAAGCGCTCCTGAGCGGCGACCCCGTCGCCCGGCCCAGCCTT